>SKLC01000438.1 GCA_007123425.1 Nitriliruptoraceae bacterium | reverse complement strand
CGGGCCGGGCGCCGAGGGCCGCGAGCCGGAGACCGGCGGCCCCGAGGGAGCGGGCGACGACGAGAGCGCCGCACACGAGGAAGGGCCTGTGGGCGACGATGGGGCCGCGGGCGACGACGAGGACCCGCCGCCACCACCCCCCTCGCGCTGACCGGGGACGCGCCGCGACCCCGGGCCGAGATGTAAGGAGCAGGCGCCGTGACCGAGCCCCAGCACGCCCTGCGGCTCCACGCCCCCGCTGACGACGGTGGCGCCGGGGAGCTGCGCTTGGATGAGCTGCCCGCCCCCACGCTCGACGAGCACGAGGTGCTCGTCCGCGTGGAGGCCTCGGTGCTCGACCCCGACGACCTCGCGGCCACCGCGGGCGCGATCCGGCCGCGTGGGCTGCCCCGCACCCTGGGCCGGGGTGGCGCCGGCGTGGTGGTCGCGGCCGGGACCGCTTCGGACGACTGGGCCGCGGGCGATCCGGTCGCCATCGACGGCGGGGCGTCGTGCGGACGCTGCGTGTACTGCACCACGGGCCGCGACAACCTCTGTGTCGCGGGCCGGCGCCTCGGGCTCGAGCGCGACGGGACCCACGCCCGTCTGGTGGTCGTCGACGGCCGCCACCTGGTACCTGCCCCCGGCGATGTCGACCCCGCGCAGGTCGCCATGCTCACGCGGACCGTCGCGGTCCCCTACCACGCCCTCAAGCGCGCCGGGGTCGGCGAGGACGTCACGCTGGCGGTGCACGGGTGCGGAGGGCGGGGCCTGCACGCCGTGCTGCTCGCACAGCTCGCGGGCGCCGAGGTGGTCGCGGTCGATGCCGATGCCGCGCGCCGGGACACCGCGCTCGCCTGGGGCGCGATCGCAGCGGTCGACGCCACGGGCGGCGACGTCGGCGCCAGGGTGCGCGAGGTCACCGAGGGCGGTGTGGACTGCAGCCTGGAGCTGACCGGACGGTCCGAGCAGCTGCGGGCCGCGGTGGAGTCGCTGCGGCCGGGTGGTCGAGCGGCGCTCGTGGGCACCGGCCTGGGGGCGCTGCCCGGCGCGGTCCTCGACCGGCTGACCGCCGACGAGCTCGACGTGGTGGGGGCCGGGGATCCGACCCTGCAGGACCTCGGCGAGCTGCTCGACCTGCTCGCCGACCACCGGCTCGATCTCAGTCGCTCCCTGCCCCGCCGCGTGGCCACCCACGAGCTGCCGGACGTGCTCGCCGAGCTGCGCGAGGTCGACGGTGACCCCGACCTCGTGGTGGCGACGCCAGGCTGACGCCTCAGCCCACCGTCCCGGTCAGGGCCAGCGGCATCGCGACCGCCCGGCGGCCCGGTGCGAACTCGATGCGCCACTCCACGTGCTCATGGCCGGCCACGAGCACGGAGCCCGGCTCCTCGGCGAGCCAGGTCTCGAGCTGGGCCCCCGCCGGCACCTCGTCGACCCGGTAGGTCGCGGTCTGGTCCGCCGGGTTGTTCGCCCCGTCGTCGTCCATCCACGCCACGGTGCGCAGCCGGGTCCCGCCGCCGTCCCACTCCAGCCAGGCGATCGCACTGCCGTCCGGCGCCCAGACCGGGGTCGGGGGCACGTCGGCGTGGCCGGCGAGGTCGGGATCGACCTGCAGCCGCCACGGGAACCCGTAGAGGTCGCTGGCGCCCTCCTCGCCGATGGTGAGATAGCGCAGCTCGTAGCGGTCGTCGACATGGGCGAGCGCCAGGACCGTCGCGTCGGCGTGGTCGCCGGGGCGCACCGCGACGTGGACGAACCGGCCGTCGTCGAGGTGTGCGAGCGGGCGCGTGCCGTCGCGATGGACCAGGCGCAGCTCGTCGCCGCGCGCCAGCACCTCGGGGCCTCGTGCCCGCTCATCGCCGGGCGACTGCTCGCCGAGGCCGGCGTCGAGCGGCAGGTCGTCCCGGGTGGACGCGGCCGGATCCGCTGAGCCCTCGGCGTCCTCGGCGGCTTTGTCGCCCGCGTCGGCCGGTGGGCCGGGCGTGGCCTGATCTTCGGTCCCGGGAGCACAGCTCAGCAACCCGACCAGCAGAAGCGCAAGGACCGTGCGTCGCACCGGGCTGCGGGCTCCCCGTCCGTCGGGGTGCGACGGTCGCACCCACTGACACAGACGACGTCGTCGCAGGCGCGAAAGGTTGCAGCCGGACGGTGAGCGCACGTCCCGGTGCGCCGGCTTGCGCTCGGCGCACCGGTCGGCGCGGGGTCCCGCCGGGGGTGAGCGCCGCCGCGCCGGGCACGACGCGGGGACGAGCGTCGCCCAGGGGGCACGGCGGGGACGTCAGCAACGCACGGGGACGCCAGCGGCGCAGCGGCGCGACGCTGGCGTCGCCATGGGACGCTGCCGTTCCCGGAGCTCAGGCCTCAGTGATCTCGACGGTGGAGATGACGACGTCCTCCTGCGGACGGTCGCGCGCATCGGTGGGCGTACGGGCGATGTCGTCGACCACGTCGAGGCCGTCCACCGCCTTGCCGAACACCGAGTACTGCGGCGGCAGGCCCACGTCCTGGTGGGTGACAAAGAACTGCGAGCCGTTGGTGTCGGGGCCGGCGTTGGCCATCGCGAGGGTGCCCATCCGGTAGCCGCGGTCGCGCGCCGCCTGCAGCTCGTCGGCGAACTTGTAGCCCGGACCTCCGGTACCGGTGCCGGTGGGGTCACCACCCTGGATCATGAAGCCCTCGATGACGCGGTGGAAGATCACCCCGTCGTAGAACCCCTCACGGGCGAGGAAGACGAAGTTGTTCACCGTCGCCGGGCTCTCGCTCGCGAAGAGCTTGCAGGTGATGTCGCCCCGGTTGGTGCGGATCGTGGCCTGGTAGTCGGCCCCCGGGTCGATGATGGTCTCGGGTGGGCTGCTCCACTGCTGTGCCACGGTGCGGCTCCTGTGTCGGCTGGTGTGCGCGTGGGCCGGGAGCCTATGCCCCGAGCCCTGGGGTCGATTCTCAGCGCTCGTCGATATCGACGCTGAGGATGTGGATGGGCTCGAGCGGCGCGTCGGTCTCGTCGGTGGGCTCGGTCGCGATGCGGTCGACGACCTCCATTCCTCCCACGACCTCGCCGAAGAGCGTGTAGTCGGGCCCGGGCAGGATCGCCGGATCACCGTGGGTGATGAAGAACTGCGAGCCGTTGGTGTCGGGCCCGGAGTTGGCCATCGCCAGCCGGCCGCGCTCGTAGCCGCCGGGGACCATCTCGGGGTCGATCTCGTCCTCCTCGTCGAGCATGCCCTCCTCCTCGAGCTCGTCGAGGTCGGCGAGCAGCTGCTCACGCACCTGCTCGTAGTGCTCCTCGGCGGGGCCGAGCTCGTCCTCGAAGGTGTAGCCGGGCCCACCCGCGCCGGTGCCCTCGGGATCGCCCCCCTGGACCATGAACTCGGGGATGACGCGGTGGAAGACCACCCCGTCGTAGAACCCCTCGCGCGCGAGGAAGACGAAGTTGTTGGTGGCCATCGGGGCCCCCGCGGCGTCCAGCTCCAGCTCGATCGTGCCGCAGCTGGTCTCCAGCGTCGCCACGTAGGTGGCGTCCTCGTCGATCTCCATCTCGGGCGGGTCGTCGTATTGCTCGGCGTCGACCTCGGGCACGTCCTCGGCCGGCGGGCACTCGGCGGCGACCTCAGGGTCCTCGTCGGGGGGTGGCGGCGCGGTGTCACCCTCCAGGGCTCCCACGATCACGGCCGCGAAGACGCTGAGCACCAGCGCCGCCGCGGCGATGATCGCGATGGTGCGGGCACGCCGCCGCCGCCGCTCGAAGCGGTCGGAGCGACGCTTGGCGCGGGCGCGGTCGAGCTGACGCTGATGCTGGCGCTTGCTCACGGGAACCTCACCGTCTCACGGGGGCGGGCAAAGATGTCGCGTGCGGAACGAGGTGGCGCCTCGGTGGCCTCGGGCGCCCTGGTCGGGGGTCAGCCGATCCGGCCGCGGCGGGCGACCAGCCGCCAGCAGTGCAGGTGCCAGTGCCGGCGATCGTCGGGCACGTGGTCGGGCCAGGCGACCACGTGGCCCTGCCCCGACGGTACGTCGTTGCCGCACCCCGGGCAGACGTAGCGCTTCACGGCGCGGAACGCGGGCACCCGGTGGACCTCGTAGCCCTCGAGCTGGGGCAGGAACGGATCCGCCGGCTCCAGGGGATCAGGCATCGTCCCGCCTCGCGTGACGGGCCGGCGGGCCGGGCGCGCGGGGTGCTCGACCCGCGCGCCCGGTGCGCTCAGCCGTAGACGTAGAAGCCGCGGCCCGCCTTGCGGCCGAGGAACCCGGTCTCGACCAGGTGGCGCAGCAGCGGCGCGGGCTCGTAGGAGGGCTGACGGAACTCCTCCTGCAGGCTCTCGATGATCGCCAGGCTCACGTCGAGGCCCACCACATCCATGAGCTCGAAGGGGCCCATCGGGTAGCCCGCGCCCAGCTTCATGGCCTTGTCGATCTGCTCCGCCGTGGCGTAGTGCGACTCGAGCATCTTCACCGCATCGTTGAGGTACGGGAAGAGCAGCGCGTTGACGATGAAGCCGGACTGGTCGCCGCAGAGCACCCCGACCTTGCCGATCTTGTCCACGAAGGCCCGCGCCTGCTCGACCACCTGCTCGTCGGTGCGCACGGTCGTGACGATCTCCACGAGCTTCATCACCGCCGCCGGGTTGAAGAAGTGCAGGCCGAGCACGCGCTCCGGGCGGTCGGTGACCATCGCGCACTCGACCACCGACAGCGAGGAGGTGGTCGTCGACAGGACGGCGTCGTCGGACAGCACCGGCGCGAGCTCGGCGAACAGCTCGCGCTTGATCTCGAGGTCCTCGGCCACCGCCTCGATCACGACGTTGGAGGGAGCGAGGTCGGCGATCGCGTCGGTGGGCGTGATGTGCTGCAGGGTGGCCACCATGTCCTCCTCGGACATGCGGCCCTTGTCGACCATGCGCTGCAGGGACTTCGAGACCTTGGCCACGACCGCCTCGGCCTTCTCCACGCTGCGGCCGCGGACGATCACGTCGTAGCCGGCCTTGGCGCACACCTCGGTGATGCCGCTGGCCATCGTGCCGGTGCCGAGCACCCCCACGGTGGTCCAGCCCTCGACCAGCGCGGGGTCGGCCGGCTCGCGCTCGGTGGCGCTGGGAAGCGTCCGCGAGGAGCCCGGCTCCTCGTAGCGGTAGAAGCCGCGACCCGCCTTGCGCCCCTGCCAGCCGGCGCTGGAGAGCTGCGAGAGGATCGGCCGCGGCGCGAAGCGCACGTCGTTGAACTGGGCGTGGATCGCGTTCATGATCCCGACCATGGTGTCGATGCCCACCAGGTCGACCAGGGCGACCGGCCCCATCGGCAGGCCCGCGCCGAAGCGCATCGCCGCGTCGACGTCCTCCTGGGTGGCGTAGCCCGCCTCCACCATCGACACGGCCTGGTTGAGGTAGGGGAAGAGCAGCTGGTTGGCGATGAAGCCGGCGCGGTCGCCCACCACCACGGGGCTCTTGCCGATGGACTCGGCGAAGGTGCGGGCGGTCTCGACCACGGCGTCGTCGGTGACCACCGTGCGCACCAGCTCGATGAGCTTCATGACCTGGGCGGGGTTGAAGAAGTGGAAGCCCACGACGCGGTTGGGCCGCTGCGAGTGGACGGCCACGTCCATCACCGGCAGCGACGAGGTGTTGGTGGCCAGGATCGCATCGGGGCGGATCGCCGCGTCGATGCGCTCGAACACCGACTGCTTGAGCTCGAGCTGCTCGGGGACCGCCTCGATCACGAGGTCGCAGTCACCCAGCGCCGCGAAGTCGACCTCGCCCTGGATGCGGCCCAGGACCTCGTCGCGGGTGGCCTCGTCGATCCTCTCGCGGCCCACCTGGCGATCGAGGGAGGCGCGCACACGCGCCAGGGCCCGCTCGACCGCCTCCTCGTCCACCTCGACGAAGACGACCGGCACGCCCTTGCTCGCGACGATCTCCGCGATGCCCGATCCCATGGTGCCGGCACCGACGATGCCGACCCGGTTCACCTGCTCGACGACCTGCTCCGCCACGTGACCCTCCTCGGGCTGCTCGTTCGCGTCGGGGCGGCAGCCTACGGCGCCCGGCATCCCGCGGGCGAACGCGGCCGTGTCCCGCGACGGTCTGCGCGCCAGCGCGGGCGGACGCCGCCGCATCCCGAGGACGGCGTTGCCCGTTCAGCGCAGGGGCGCCGCGCGGGGTCACGGCGCGCCCATGGATCGGACAGACGCGCCTATCCCAGCCCGAGGCCGGCCACCGCCGCGCCCAGCGCCATCTCCTCGAGCTCCTCGAACCGGCTGGCCAGCATCGCGAGCCCGATCGAGATGCCGTTGAAGACCAGGTGCGCCACGATCGGCGCGAGCAGGTTGCCCGTGCGCTCGAGGAGCCAGGCGAAGAGGACGGCGAGCAGGAACAGCTGCACGAGGAACACCGGCGAGCTCACCAGCACCTCGACGTGGACGAGCGCGAAGATCGCGGAGGAGAGCAGCGCCGCCGGCCAGAAGCCCGACCGGTGACGCAGCCCCTGGTACAGCACGCCCCGGAAGACCAGCTCCTCGACCAACGGCGCGAGCACGACCGCGAGCACCACGGCCAGCACCGCGTCCATGCCACCCACGGCAGCGTCCTGCAGGGCCTGCTGCTCCGGGGGCTCGACGCCCAGTGCCTGGAAGAGCAGCCCGAGTCCCACCAGCAGGACGGCGAACCCGCCGATGCCGGAGGCCAGCCCCAGGACCACATCGAAGCCGCGGCCGTCGCGACGGGGCGCCCAGGCGGCCCGCAGCCGACCGCGCATCCCGAGCCAGGCCACGGACGACGCCAGCACCGCGCTGAGGATGGCGACCTGGACCATGCGGTCCCCGGTGCCCTCCTCGTCACCGACCACGCCCAGCCCCAGGGCCAGGCCGTAGAGCACGACCTGGCCGATGACCAGCCAGGCCACGAGCAGCAGGCCGTCCGCGACGGTCACCCGAGGGTGTGGCGAAGCGTCCTGACGCTCCGGCGGCGGTGGCGGGGGGCTCGGGGGCTGGGTCATGCTCGTCTCCTGCGATGTGCCAGGGCCAGCGCGGCGGCAGCCACGATCAGGGTCAGGGCGAGGCCGGCGGGGAGCACGCGACCGGCGCCATCATCCGTGGAGGTGGGGGCGGTGACCGGCACGGCCACCGCCTCGCCCGCAGCATCGCCCCCCGCGTCGACGCCCACCAAGGCGAGCCGGTAGGCGCCCTCGTCCACCCGCTCGCCGTCGTCGTCGACCAGGCGCCAGGTGGCGGCGTGCTCCCCCGGCTCGGCGACGCCCAGATCGCGCTCATAGACGGGCTCGCCGTCGGGGTCGCGCACGCGCAGCGAGAGCTCGACGGGCTTGTTGACGTGGGTCTCGACCAGCACGTGGTCGGCGAGCTCTCCCGGTGTGGCGCCCAGCGAGGTCGGCGCGACCTCCAGGGGCTGGTCGTGGCCCTCCGGCGGGAGCAGCCGGACGCGGCCGTCGACGGCCTCCAGGCGCCACTGCCCGAGCGCCCGCGGCGTCAGCTCCGCCCCGTCGGCCAGCAGCCGCACCGGCGCCTCGCCGCGCACCGTGACCTCGCCGGGAGCCGACAGGCCCACCCGGACCCGGTCGGGCACGTCGTCGGGCCGCACGGGGGTGAGGCCCTCGTAGTAGCTGGCCAGGATCTCGTCGTAGGCCAGCCCGCGACGTGCCTTGCCCAGCGCGCCGTACTGTCCCATCCCGACGCCGTGCCCCCAGCCGCGGCCCTCGACCACGACCTCGTCGTCGCCGACCTCGACCTCGAAGCGGCTCGAGGGCAGCGTCGTGGGCATCCGCCGGCCGTCCTCGCCACGGGCCGGGAAGCGCTCGGGATACCGCTCGGCCGCGATGCGGGAGACGAACTCCCGGAAGCGCACCGCCGGGACCCCGGCCTCGCCGCCGTCCTCGCCGACCGCCACGATCTGCGCGCGCGGGTCGTGGAGGTCGCCCAGGCGCTCCACCTCGGCGACGGGCACGGCGCCCGAGAGCGTCTCGCCCCGCCCGAGGATGTCGTCGAACTCCTCGCGGGTGAAGGCCACCCGCCAGCGGTGCCAGGGGGAGAGCTCGTCGTCGGGGTCCTCGACGCCCACGAGGTAGTCGAAGGCGCCCGTCGCCGGGAAGACCAGGTCGTTGGGCAGGGTCCGCCCGCCCGACGACGAGAAGTAGCGCGCCAGGATCGGGCGACCCTCGTCGTCGAGCAGCACCTCGCCCGAGGTGTCGCGCACCGCCCGCTGCCAGCGCTCGCCGCCGGTGCGGCCCTCCACGACCTCGGTGCCGCGGAACACCTGGCAGTCGACGGTGGCACAGATGTCGTAGCCGCGGTCGGCGAAGGTGCCGCGCTGGATGGAGCGCCACGCGTAGGTGCGGGCGGCGACGGCCTGGGCCTTGAGCGCCTCCTCGTGCCAGCGGGGCGGCATCTCCGCGACGCCCGTGAGGTAGTCGTCCATCGTGACGTCGTTGACGAGGCGCAGCGACCCGTCGGCGTCGGCGCGCAGCTCCACCGCCCCGACGAACCGACGTCCGTCTCCCAGCTGCAGGATCACCTCGTCGCCGCCGTCGATGCGCACCACCTCGGCCGTGATCCCCTCCGAGGGCACCTGGGCCCCGTGGGCCGGTGCCGGGGCCGCACCCGGCACGTCACCGAGCAGCGCGAGCAGCACCAGCAGCGCGACGAGGCCGGCCGGGCCACGCCCGACGACCCGCTCAGCCATCGACGTCGCTGGCTGGCACCCGGTCGATGTCGGCGCCGAGCGCACGCAGCCGGGCGACGAAGTCCGCGTAGCCGCGGTCGACGTGGTGGACGTCGGAGACGATGGTCTCTCCCTCGGCGACCAGGCCCGCGATCGCCGCCGCCGCGCCCGTGCGCACATCCAGGCTCCGCAGGCGCACCCCGTGCAGGCGGCGGGGCCCGCGGATCAGCGCGTGGTGCCCGTCGATCTCGATGTCGGCCCCCATCCGCCGCAGCTGCTCGACGAAGTCGAAGCGCGAGTCGAAGACGTTCTCCGTGCAGCGGCTGGTGCCCGTGGCCTGCGTGAGCAGCACCATCAGCTGTGCCTGCAGGTCGGTGGGGAACCCGGGGTAGGGCAGCGTGACCACATCCACCGCCTCGAGATCCCCGGCCTTGATCCGGAGCGTGTCGGCGCCCTCCTCGACGACCATCCCCGCCGAGCGCAGCTTGAGCAGCGGCAGCGTGAGGTCGCTGGCGCGCACGCGCTCGATCACGACGTCACCCCCCGTGGCGGCTGCCGCCATCGCGTAGGTGCCGGCCTCGATCCGGTCCGGGCAGGTCTCCCAGTCCACCGGCGCGAGCCGGTCGACGCCCTCGATCTCGAGCGTCGGCGAGCCCACCCCCTCGATGTGGGCGCCCATGGCCTCCAGCATCCGGCACAGATCCTGGATCTCGGGCTCGCGCGCGGCGTTCTCGATGATCGTGGTGCCATCGGCCAGCGTCGCCGCCATCAGCAGGTTCTCGGTGGCCCCCACGCTGGGGAAGTCGAGCGTGATCTGGGCGCCGTGCAGCTCGGGGGCCCGAACGTCGACCTCGCCCCCGTCCTCCTCCACCTCGGCGCCCATCGCGATGAGGCCGCGCAGGTGCATGTCCAGAGGGCGGGAGCCGATCCGGTCGCCACCCGGGGATGCGATGCGGGCTCGACGGACCCGGGCCACCAGCGGACCCAGCACGCTGATGGAGGCGCGGATGCGCGTGACCGCGTCCGAGGGCGCGTGCCACGACGGGGGCTCGCTGGCGTCGATGGCGCAGCACCGCCCGTCGAGGTCGAGGTCCACCTCCACGCCCAGGCCGCGCAGGACATCGGCCATGACCGGCACGTCGGCGATCCGGGGCACCTCGCGCAGGCGCACCATGCCATCGCACAGCAGACCCGCCGCCATGAGCTTCAGCGCCGAGTTCTTCGCGCCCGAGAGCCGGACGGTGCCGCGCAGGGGCGCGCCACCACGGACCCGGAACACATCGTTGGAGGAGGTGGGATCGAGCACGTCGGCGAGCGTACCCCGGGGCCCCGCGGGAGCCGCGCAGCGCCCCCGTCATGCGGGCAGGCCGCGCGCACGGCGGCCAGCACATCCCTGCCGCCCTCCGCAGCCCCACGGGCACCCGCCTGCCCGGGCAGCCCGAAGCCCCTGCCGCGCCCGGGCG
>SKLC01000384.1 GCA_007123425.1 Nitriliruptoraceae bacterium | reverse complement strand
AGGATCACGCCCTTGGCCGCGATGTCGGGCACGCGCTCCTGCAGCAGCTTGATCCAGTTCCCGAAGTCGTGGGGCAGCGCGTAGCCGACCGTGTCGGGGATGTTGACGGTGGTCGCGCCGGCCTCGACGGCTGCGGCCACGATGTCGACGAGGAACTCGAAGTCGGTGCGGGTGGCGTCCTGCGGCGAGAACTCCACGTCGTCGGTGAAGGAGCGGGCGAGCTCCACCGAGCGCACGGCCTGGGCGAGGATCTCGTCCTCGGAGGCCTCCAGCATGTACTTGCGGTGGATGTCGGAGGTCGACAGGAAGGTGTGGATGCGCCGGTGCTTGGCCGGCGCGACCGACTTGGCGGCCGCCTCGATGTCGGCGTCCATCGCCCGTGCCAGGGCGGCGATGACCGGCGGCTCGCGATCGTCGGTCTCCCCCTCGGAGCCGCCGGGCCCCTGGGCGCCGCGCGGGGCGTTGCCCACGACCTCGGCGACCGCCTTCACAGCATCGAAGTCACCGGGGGAGGCGGCGGAGAAGCCGGCCTCGATGACGTCGACCTGCAGCCGGGAGAGCTGCTCGGCGATCTCGACCTTCTCGCGCGCGTCCAGCGAGATGCCCGGCGACTGCTCGCCGTCGCGCAGGGTGGTGTCGAAGATGGTGACGTTGGTGCCGTCGCCGGTCAGCGCCTGACCGGCCTTGCTCGTATCGACGGGCGTACCCATGTGTGCTGCTCTTTCCTTCGAACGCCCTTGATGGCGTGGCTGCGGTTTCGGGTCTCCCCTACGTCGCCTCCGCGGTCGCTGTCATATCGGGGCAGGACAGCGCCGCGGCATCAAAGGAGCAGCAGAAGGGCGAGCAGGCCGAGCAGGGCCTGCAGGACACGCGTGGGACCGCGGCCGGCCGAGCGCCGGCGAACGGGAGCGGAGGTCGCGGTGTCCATATGCCGAGGCAGTGTGAGGCGGCCCGGGGTGCGACGCAACCGGGCCGGCACGCAACGTGCACGTAGCGCATGGACGAGGTCGATGAACGCTCGCATCCGCGCCGCTCGGTGCCGCGGCCATTGCCGCCCCGGTTGAGCGACTGCTTACCTCCGTCGCTCGACGTCGGTCGACCACGACGCGGCGTGGCCGGCCCGATCGGAGTGCTCCGTGAGCGATACCAGGCAGCGACTGCTCCACGCCGCCATCGAGACCGTCCGCCACGACGGGATCGCCCACACCTCGGCGCGCACCATCGCACGGCGGGCCGACGCCAACCAGGCGCTGGTCTTCTACCACTTCGGCTCCGTGCACGGGCTGCTCACCGAGGCCTGCCTGGCGGCGACCCGGGAGCAGCTGGACCGCTGGCGGCCCCGCCTGGGCCGGGTCGAGACCCTCGACGAGCTGGTCACGCTGGCCACGGAGCTGCACCGCGAGGAGCGGTTCCGCGGCAACGTGGCGGTCCTGGCCCAGATGCTGGCCGGAGCCCAGAGCGACCACGCGCTGCGCGAGCCCACCGCGGCGGCCCTGGAGCTGTGGGTGGCCGAGGTCCGCGCCACCCTGCACCGACTGCTCGACGACTCGCCGATGAGCGAGCTGGTCGACGTCGATGCGCTGGGCCGCAGCCTCGCGGCCGCCTTCGTGGGCATCGAGCTGTTCGACGGCATCGGTGACGCGCGCACCGCGGCCCCCGTCGACGCCCTCGAGCAGCTGGCCTCACTGGTCAGCGTCGTCCTCGAGCTCGGCCCGGTCGCGTCGACCGCCCTGCGGCGTCGGGTGGAGCGGGGCCGGACGCGGCCGGTGCGCGACGGCGAGCGCTGACCCCCACGCTCGCGCCCCGGCGGTGACGCCGGTGCCACCGCCGGCGCCCCCGGCGGCCGGACGGGGCCGTGCACCAGCCCATCGCGGCTCACACGGCCGTGAACCAGCCCATCGCCCCCCGCTCGGCCATGTGGTGCTGATGGGGGTGGAACATGTAGCGCCCCCGGGTGGGGAGTCGGAACTCGAGGATGGCGCGGTCCCCCTGGGCCAGGGTGATCTGGTCGCTGTGCTCGTGCGGGCTCGTGCCGATGCCCGACCGGATGACGTCGAAGGTCTGGGCGTGCAGGTGGAAGCTGGCCACCGGCTCGCCCTCGATCATGTTGAGCAGGTAGACGCGCACGAGCTCGCCCACCGCCACGCGGATGGGATGGCGGTCGTAGAGCCCGCAGATCCCGTTGAAGGCATACAGCTCGTTGCGGCCGTCGCCGTCGAGGTCGATGCCGCCGAGCACGAGCACGACCTCGTGCGCCGGCTCGCGGCCCTCGGGTGGGTCGACGATCATCGCGCCGTACAGGCCCCGGCGCACGTGCTCGGCCAGCGGCGGCACATGGCAGTGGTAGGGGTGCAGGCCCGCGGGCCGTGCCTCGAGGTCGTAGGTGAACGACCCGCCGGCCGGGATCGGCTCCCAGCCGTCCATCTGCGGGTCGTGGGCCCCGTGCAGGTGGAGGTTGTGGGCCAGGTCGGTCCGGTTGTCGAGACGCAGCCGCAGCCGGTCCCCCTGCGTGGCGCGCAGCACCGGGCCCGGCAGCCGGCCGCCGTAGACCCAGGCGTCGATGCTCGCGCCCTCGGCCACGGCGTGGCGCTGGGCGGTGACGGGCACGTCGAGCTCGCGGGT
>SKLC01000269.1 GCA_007123425.1 Nitriliruptoraceae bacterium | reverse complement strand
GAGACCCCCAGCCGCTCCCACTGCTCGTGGAACCTCGGGTTGTAGCGGTCCACGATCTCCTGCGGGGACACACCCTCCTGGTCGGCCTTGACCGTGATGGGGGTGCCGTGGGCGTCGGTGCCCGAGACCATCAGCACGCGGTTGCCGGCGATGCGGTGGTAGCGCGCGAAGATGTCGGCGGGCAGGTAGCACCCGGCGATGTGGCCGAGGTGCGACAGGCCGTTGGCGTAGGGCCACGCCACCGCCACGAGGATGTGGCGGCCGGAGCCGGACGCGGTGTGGGTGCTCATAGGCGAGAGCCTACCGAGCGCCCGCTGGCGCGCACCGCTACGGTCCGTGGCCGTCCGTGGCCGACACCAAGCCGTTCGGCGGCGGGCCACGAACGCACGGTCGATGCCACGCCGTCGCCTGCTGCCCCTGACCCTGCTCGGCCTGCTGGTCGTCCTCCTGGGAGGTCCGCTGTTGGTGCCACACCCCGAGGCCGGCTCGTCCTCCGCCCGTGAGGCGGCAGGTCCCACGGGCCGCTTCGAGCGGATGCTGGGCCTCGACGTGCATCACGAGGTCGCCGGCCCGGCCGACGCACCCGCGGTGCTGCTGCACCACCACTTCTATGGCAACACCCGCACCTGGCGTCACGTGTCGGGCGCCCTGGCCGACGACTGGCGCACGATCGCCTTCGACCGTCCCGGGTTCGGGCTCACCGAGCGCCCGCCCCGGCCGGACTGGCAGCAGACCAACCCCTACACGCGCGAGGCTTCCGCCCGCATCGGGCTGGAGCTGCTCGACGCCCACGGGGCCGATCAGGCCGTGGTCATGGGCGCCTCCGCGGGCGGCACGATCGCGCTGGAGACCTACGCCGCCGCGCCGGAACGGGTCCGCGCGCTCGTGCTGATCAGCCCGGCGATCACCGCCGACGTCGGCCCGTCGGCGGCGCTGCGCCCGCTGCTGCGCACCGCTGCGGCCCGTCGGCTCGGCCCCTACGCGGTGCGGCGACGCGCCGCCGACGTCAACCTCGAGCGGATCACCCGCTCCTGGCACGACCCGGCCCGGGCCACCGCTGAGGACCTCGAGGCCTACCGCGCCGCGCTGTCCGTCGAGGGGTGGGACCGCGGCTTCTGGGAGGTGATCACCGCCGAGTCACCCCCCGACCTGCGCGACGTGCTCTTCGGCATCGACGTGCCGACCCTGGTGGTCGTCGGCGAGCACGACGACGTGATCTCCCCACGGCTGAACGCCAAGACTGCCAAGGCCATCCCGGATGCCCGCTTCGAGGTCCTGCCCGACTGCGGCCACACTCCCCACGAGGAGTGCCCCGAGGCGCTGCTCGAGATCGTCACCGACTTCCTCGACGAGGTGTGACCGGCCCAGGTGGGACCGGCCGAGGCGTGGCCGGTCGGCTCACGCCCACCTGCTCCCTCGGCCCGTGACGATCCTGGTGAATGAGGACCAAGATCGTCATGTTCCACCCGGACGAGGGGGCGGACGGTGACGATTCTGGTGAATGACGACCACGATCGTCACGCCTCGCTCAGCGGGGGGTGGCGCGCACCTGCAGCGCCTCGACGCCGCGCAGCGTCACGCTGGGGCGGAACGTGGGCTCCTCGAGCAGCTCGAGGTCGCTGAAGCGCTCCAGCAGCCGGTCGAAGACGACCTGCGCCTCCAGCCGCGCCAGTGCCGCCCCCAGGCAGTAGTGGATGCCGCCACCGAAGCTCAGCGGCGCCCCGTCGTCGCGGCCGACGTCGAAGCGGTCGGGGTCGGGGAACTGCTCGGGATCGCGGTTGCCGGCCCCCAGGAAGGTGACCACGCTCTGGCCCGCCGTGATGGGCTCGCCGCCGATCTCGGTGTCCTCGAGCGCGTAACGGCCGTTGACCTGGACCGGGCTCTCGTAGCGCAGCATCTCCTCGACGGCGGTGGGCAAGAGGCTCCGGTCGTCGCGCAGGCGCTGCAGCTCGTCGGGGTTGTGCAGCAGCGCGAGCAGGCCGCTTCCGATGAGGTTGGTCGTGGTCTCGAAGCCGGCGGCGAACAGCAGGATCACCACCGACATGATCTCGTCCTCGTCGAGGATGTCGCCCGACTCCTCGGCCTCCACGAGCACGCTCATCAGATCGTCGCGCGGCTCGGCGCGCCGCTGCGCGGCCAGGTCCAGGAAGTAGGAGCGGAAGAACTCCCGCGCCTCCTCGACCTTGTCGAGCTGCTCATCGGAGAGGATCGGGTCGAGCCCCGCGGTCAGCTGCGGCGCGACGTCGCGGAACTGCGCCTGCTCCTCGCGTGGGACGCCGATCAGCTCGCCGATCACCGCCACCGGCAGCGGGAAGGCCAGCAGGTCCATGATGTCGCCCTCGCCGGCGTCGGCGAGGTCGTCGAGGCACTCGTCGGTCAGCTCCTCGATGTGGGGGCGCAGCCCCTCCACCCGACGGGGCGTGAAGCCGCGGCTGACCAGCTTGCGCTGGCGGGTGTGCTCCGGCGGGTTGAGGAACAGCATCGAGGGGCGCACGCGCCGGCCACGGGGCCGGCGGTTGCCGGAGAGCTGCGACTCGACGTCCTGGGGCGCACGGCCGAGCTTGGGGTCCTTCAGCGCCTGGGCGCAGTCCGCGTAGGCCGACAGGAACAGCAGCCCCATCTCGG
>SKLC01000389.1 GCA_007123425.1 Nitriliruptoraceae bacterium | reverse complement strand
GGGGTGCGCAGGAACCGCACGATGCGCAGCTTCATGACGAGCTGGTCGATCAGCTCCTGGGCCTGCTGCTCGTCGATGCGGCCGCGGTCGAGGTCGCGCTGCAGGTAGACGTCGAGGAACGAGGCGGTGCGCCCCAGCGACATCGCGGCGCCGTTCTGCTCCTTGATCGCCGCGAGGTAGGCGAGGTAGAGCCACTGCACGGCCTCGTGGGCGGTCTCGGCGGGGCGGCGGACGTCACAGCCGTAGCCGGCGGCCATCTCGACGAGCTCCTCGAGCGCTCGCAGCTGCTCGGCCACCTCCTCGCGCAGCCGGATGACGTCCTCGGTCGAGGGACGCGCGTCCAGCGCGAGCCGATCGGCGCGCTTGGCCTCGAGCAGGCGGTCGACGCCGTAGAGGGGGACCCGGCGGTAGTCGCCGATGATCCGGCCGCGCCCGTAGGCGTCGGGCAGGCCCGTGATCAGGTGCGACCGGCGGGCGGCGAGGACCCGCTCGGTGTATGCGTCGAACACACCGTCGTTGTGGGTCTTGCGGTAGCGGGTGAAGATCTCGGCCACCTCGGGGTCGAGCTCGTAGCCGTAGGCCTCGCAGCCCTGCTCGACCATCCGCAGGCCCCCGTTGGGCATGATCGCGCGCTTGAGCGCAGCGTCGGTCTGCAGGCCGACGACCACCTCGAGGTCGGCGTCGATGTAGCCGGGATCGTGGGAGGTGATCGTCGAGGGCGTCGCCGTGTCGATGTCGAGCACGCCGCGCTCGCGCTCCTGGCGCAGCAGCTCCGTCAGCTCCTCCCAGAGCCGGGTGCTGCGGTGCGTCGGGCCTTCGAGGAACGACGCGTCGCCGAGGTACGGCGCGACGTTGTCGAGCAGGAACGAGCGCACGTCGATGGTGTCGCGCCAGCCGTGGCCCTCGAATCCGTCCCAGGCTGCCGCGGTGGTCTCGGTGGGGAAGTTGAGTGCGCTCATGGCTCGACCGGCTCCTGTGTCGCGGCAGCGTCGGCGCGGGGGCCGCAGCGCCGCCACCACCAACGTACGAATGCCGGGATCGGGCGCGCCCCCTGAAGGCCCTCGCTCCGCAGGGACGTTCGACCCGAGGCGCCGCGACCGGGGCCGTCGGTCCTCGTGGTCACGGGCGCCGGACCGCCTTGCGGGCGGACGAGGCTGCGGTCGCGGCAGCCGCCCTGGGCTGTCGCCGAGTCCGAGGTCCCGCTGAGGTGCCCCGGGGCGGGGGGATCAGACGACCTGGTCGGAGGCGTCGAGGAGCACCTCGGAGAGTGCGGCGGGGTTGGAGGGGTGGCGGAGGTTGGTGAGGGCGCGGTGCTCCATCTGGCGGACGCGTTCGCGGGTCACGCCGATCCGGGTCCCGATCTGTCCGAGGGTGTGGGGCGGGTGGCCATCGAGGCCATAGCGAAGGACGAGGATCGTGCGGTTGCGCTCGTCGAGGCCGGCAAGCGCCCGGGCAAGGCGGTCGTGGGTATCGCTCTGTGCGGCGAGGCTGGCGGGGCCGGGACTGTGATGGTCGGCGATGACGTCGCCGAGGGTGGTCTGGCCGTCGTCGCCGATGCCTTGGTCGAGGCTGACCTTGGTGTTCATGGCTTGGCGGATCTCGGCGAGCCGCTCGAGGGTCAGTCCGGCTTCGGTGGCGAGCTCGGCGTCGGTGGGCGGGCGCGACAGGCGCTGGAACAGGTCGAGCTCGACCGCGCGGACCGTGTGGTGCAGCTCGGCGACGTGGCCGGGGACACGGATGGTGCGCGACTTGGACGCCAACCCGCGCTGCAGCGCCTGGCGGATCCACCACGTGGCGTAGGTCGAGAACTTGTAGCCGCGGGTGTGGTCGAACTTGTCGACCGCGCGCAGCAGCCCGAGGTTGCCTTCCTGGATGAGCTCGAGGAAGTCCAGCCCACGGCCGGAGAAGCGGCGGGCGATGGAGACCACCAGCAGCAGGTTGGCCTGCACGAGGACCTGGTGTGCCCGCGCGCCGTCGCGCTGCACCCTCCGAAGCCGGGCCCGGCGGCCCGTGTCGCTCGCCGCTGTGCCCTGAAGCAGGTGTGTGGCCTCTCGGCCCGACCCGTAGCGCTTGGCCAGATCGGCCTCGGCTTCGGCGTCCAGCAGCCGATGGCGGCCGGCGTCGTTGAGATACAGGCGCACCAGATCCGGGGTGGCCTCATTGCGGCCGTGCCCGCCGGCTGGGGCGTGATCCTCGACGGCATCGAGCAGCCGGATGTCGCCCGTCCAGCCCGTGCTGGTCATGCCGGCCCTTGCCTGCGCACGCCACCGCCTGGGGGCACCGGCGGCGTGTGGGCAGTCATGGCCTGTTCGAGCAGGTGCAGCGCTCGCTGGCGGCTGATGTGCCCGGCCATCTCGGGGGCCTGGAGCCGCAGGTGGGCGGCCTCGAGCCCGCCCGGGTGGGGCTGGGCGGCGTCGAGGAGGCAGGCCAGGCGCTGCTGGTCGGGGTGTGCCGAGTAGGCCAGGCCCAGCGCATAGGCGGCCAGCCACGCCGACGTCGCGTCAGTCCCCGGGGCTTGATAGGTCGTGGGGGCCATGTCGCTTGGCGCCGGCGCACTCATCGGCGTGCCTCGTGGTCGATGTCCTCCGCGCGCTGCAGCAGTTCCAGGGCGGTGGAGACCAGCACGCTGGTGTCGTAGCCGACCTCGTTGTCGCCGGCCGGTGCGGTGTGCCGGCGGGCTTCGAGTCGTGTGAGGGCCTCGCGCAGCGTGATGCCGGCTTCGAGGACCAGTTCATCGCGCAGCGTCGCGCCTTCGAGCTCGGGTGGGGGGCGGGTCGGGCTCATGTGCGCACCTTCGGGTGATCGTTCTCTCTGGTCGCTGGCGTGGGCGCCGAGCGGTGGCGCTCGGGTGGGGCGGGCAGCCCGGCCGGATCGGCATCGGCAAGGAAGTAGCGGGCAGCGCGGTACGAGCGGCAGCGGGGACCGTCAGGTGCGTGGCGTGCCCAGACCAGCAGCCACGACGCCCGTGCGTAGCTGCACGGCGAGCCCTGCCCCAGGGCCGCCGTCGTCGGTGCGGGCACCAGCCTGCGGTCGTTCGACACGTGGCCCAGCAGCGCGTCGATCTCCACGCCGGTGGCCCCCGAGGGCAGCCGCTGCTGGCACCCGTCCTCGACCCACTTGTCGAAGGTCTCGCGGCCCTCGCTCGACGGTGGAACCGAGCCGGGCGTTGCGCCGCTGTGGGCCCCGAGGGGCGGGCTCTGCGCCCGGCTTCGGCCGATCGGGGCGACCTCATCGTGCGCGGGTGGTGGACTGGACGTGCGCATCACCGTGGAGAAGGCGATGTCGACCTCGCGGATGACCTCGTCGAGCTCGCGGGACTCGTGGGTGTCGCCGGCCTGTTGGCTGCGCACCGATCGCAACCGCATGGAAGCCGACGACAACGGCCCCGCGAGCGCCTGCCAGACCTCTTGCGCGTGTCCCCGCTCACCACGCAGCGGCGCCGAAGCACGGCGGTGCGGGCGATGGTGGCCGCCTGCGTCGGGCTCGCCGTTCTGGTCGCTGTCGGATGGCGGGACTCGTGCGCTACTCATCGTGCCCTCCGAAGGTGTTTCCTCACCTGTGGGGGCTACGAGCCAAGAGCGTCGTCAGTGCTTGACAGTGGCGGCGCAATCACCTCATGACCTCGAACATGCGACGGTACACCCCTGGTGCCGGCCCGTCGATGGGCATCACGGAGTCCACGCGTGGTGGTGTGTCGGCCGCCACCTCCACGACCGTCGGCCCACCGTGGCGGCCGGAGTCGGCGTGCCCCTGCCGCACCCGTGCGCAGGCGGTCGTGGCCTACGTACCGGCCTCGCACCGTCCGAGGTTGCGCGCTGGTGGGCGTGGGCGCACGAAGGCCGTTCGCCTCTCGCGACGGCACAGCTCACGGGGGACACTCGCGGCCGACGGCCGGGAGGCTCGATGACGGATGCCAGCGACGAACGTCCAGACCAGGTGGGCCTCGAGACGGTCGCCGAGATCGCCCGGCGACTCGCCGAGGCGCCCGGCCTCGACGAGCTGTTGCACCGGATCGTGGTGCTCGCCCACGAGTACCTCGAGGGCTGCGACGGGGTGAGCCTGATGCTGATCGGCCGGGGCGGGCGGATCTCGACCCCGGCCTACTCCTCAGAGGTCGCGCACGACAGCGACCTGGCCCAGTTCGAGACCAACCAGGGGCCCTGCCTGGAGTCGATCCGCGAGCACCACACCGTGGTCATCGACGACCTCGAGTCGGACGAGCGTTGGCCGGCCTACCGCGAGCGGGTCGCCGCGTTCGGGGTGCGCTCGATGCTCGGCGTCCGGCTGTTCGTGCAGGGCGACACGATGGGCGCGCTCAACTTCTACTCGTCGCGCCCCCGGGGCTTGGGCGAGCGCTCGCTGCTGCTCGCCCAGGTCTTCTCCTCGCACGCCGCCGTGGCCCTCAAGGCTGCGATCTCCGAGGCGGGCATGCAGGCTGCGCTCGAGACCCGTGACGTGATCGGCCAGGCCAAGGGGGTGCTGATGGCCCGGGTGGGTCTGACCGCCGACGACGCGTTCGCGCGGCTGCGAGAGCTCTCGCAACAGCGCAACCAGCCCGTGCGGGAACTGGCAGAGGAGATCGCTGTCACCGGTGCGGTTCCCGACGCGCACGGCCGATAGCCGGTCACGCGGCGCGGCGGGACTCGCCGCGCGAGCTCGCCAGGCTCCGGGGCCGTCAGCAGGCAGTGGCCTCGTCGGACCGACGACCTCCCCATGGCGATGTCACGGTCGTCGGGGTAGCTCGATGCACGCCTTACGGGGCGGGAAGTGGCAGCCGGAGCTCGAACTCGCTGCCGGTGTCGGTGGCCGGCTGCACGGTCAGGTCGCCTCCGTGGGCGCGGGCCAGGCCCCGGGAGATGAACAGGCCCAGTCCCGCGCCCGGGGAGGTCGCGTCGAGCTGCTGGAACTTCTCGAAGATGTGCTCGGTGTGCCCCGGGGTCACGCCGGAGCCGTGGTTGCGCACCGCCACGCGTGCCGTGTGGTCGGTCGTGTCGACGGTCACCTCGATGGGCGCGTTGTGGCCGCTGTACTTCGCCGCGTTGGACAGCAGGTTGAAGGTGATCTCGCGCAGCGCGGTCTCGTCCGCCTCGATCATCGGTGTGTCGGTGACGACCACCTGGACCTGGTGGCCCTCCAGCACCACGGTGCGCAGGTCGTCGATCGACTCGGTCACCAGCTGCGCCAGGTCGACCGTGCCGAGGTCGAGTGTCACGGTTCCGGCCTCCACGTCGCGTGCCAGGCCCAGGCGGCGCAGCAGCAGCACGGCGAGATTGCTGTTGCGACGGATCACCTCGAGCAGGCGCTGCTGCTCCTCGGCCCCGGCCTCCTCGCCCACATGGAGCGCGGTCTCCGTCGCCGTCTGGATCACCGCCAGCGGCGTGGCCAACTCATGCGCCACGGTGCTGGCGAACTCCTCGAGCAGCGATGGGGCCGGAGCCCGTGGCGCGTCATGGGCTGGTGTGGTGCGGAGCTGATTAGTCATGTTGCCCTGTTTCGTCAAGGCCAAGGGACCCACGGTAGCGAGGCGCCGGGTCGGCCGCACCCGTGATGGCAAGGCGGTGCTGTCCTCCGCCTGACCTCGCGCGCAGGTCACCGGCGGGTCGTGGGCCCGTGGGGCGAGGGGATCGCCGCCACGGCCTCGGAAGGGCTCGGCGGCGTCGGTGAGGTGATCGTCGGTGGGGTGCTGCTGCTGGCCGGTGGGGCGCTGGCGTTGGCTGCCGCCGCCGGCGGCTATCTGCGCACCCGCCCGGATCCGCGGGGTGGGCAGGGCCGCTGATCATCGCGGTGGTCGTCGTCCCCGACTCCGGGGAGCACGTGGGCGCCGAGGCCGAGCTACGACGTCACGCGTCCTGGTCGGTCGGTGTCCTCGTCAGGGCGTCGCGCAGGTGCGCGACGATCTCGGGCAGAACCGGGAGGAAGCCGTCGAGGCTGCGGTGGTCGGCGCCTGGGACGAGCCGGAGTGTCGCCGACGGGCCGTGCTCTGCCAGCCGCTTCGCGTCGTCGGTCGGGACCGTGTCGTCGTCGAGGCCGTGCAGGACGAGCACCGGCGCGTCGATCCGCGCGATGGTGCGCAGCGGCGCGAAGTCGTCGAAGCGGTGGCCGATGGTGCGCTCGATCGTCCGCAGCGCCGCGCGGACGAGCGCCTGCGGGGCCCGATAGCCGCGGAAGGAGCGAGCGATCACCTCACGGGGATGGGCCATCGACGCGATGCTCACGACCGCCGCGATTCGGCGGTCCCGCGAGGCGACCAGCAGTGCGGCTCCCGCCCCGACCGAGTGCCCCACCAGCGCGATGCGGGCCGGATCCACCTCGGGCCACGTGCGCAGTGCCGCGACCGCTGCGTCGAGGTCCTCGGCAAACCGAGGCATCGACATGAACTCCACAGCGTCGCTGCGGCCGTGGCCGCGGGCATCGACCAACAGCATCGACAGCCCCGACCCGACCACGGCGGGTGCTGCCGGCAGCAGGTCCTCAGCGGCGCTTGCCCAGCCGTGCATGACCACCACGACCGGGTGCGCCCCGCCGTCATCAGTCCCCTCGGCCGGCACGAACCACCCCCGCAGCCGCGCCCCGTCGACGGCCTCGAACTCCATGTCGCGGGCCTCGAGGCCGAGGTCCGCTGGCGTCCGGTGGACGGACCGCACTGGCAGGCGGTAGAGGCGCAGAAGAAGTGTTCGCAGCAACATCTCGAGAGGGTAGGGCAGCTGGAACCGGCTTCGGAGGCAGAGGGGAGCGGAGCCGAGCATCGCCGCTCCTCGCGACTTCGTGTGCACGAACTCGCGCGAGGAGACCGGTCCTCATTGGACCTCGCGTGCGTGTCGGCGGACTGCAAGGGCCTGCCCGAACAGACGCACCCTGGCGCCGCGCGCACGGTGGACGGCCGAACTCGCTCACGCCCCGAAGAGTGGGGTGAGGCCCCGATGTGACGAGTCGGTATGCAGGCCGTCCGTGACGGACGCCCGTCGACTTGCCGCCCCACCACGCCAGAACCTGATTGGACTCTCGATGGCCACGACGACCGTCCGGCGACGTGTCCCACTGCAGCCCGACCGTGCCGCCGAGCTGATCGCCGACTTCACCACGAGCGATCGCTGGGACCCCGCCATCACCAACGCCCATCGGCTCGACGAAGACCACGGCCTGCACGTCGGGGCGCGCTTCCGCGTCGACTACCGGGCCGGCATGGTGACCCTGCCGCTCGTGTACGAGCTGATCGTGTACGAACCGGGGGAGCACGTCGTGCTCGAGAGCCGCGGCCGGCTGCACTATGGCCGCGACGATGTCCGCTTCAAGCCCGCTGACGATGGCGGCACGCTGGTTGAGTGGCGCGCGACCTTTGGTCTGCGCGGGCCTGGCCGGCTGCTCGACCCGGTCCTCAGCGTCGGCTTTCGTCGCGTCGCCGCGAAGGCCGGCGACAGTCTCGAGACGTTCCTCACGGAGGTCGCACGGCAGCAGGCTGGCTCCTAAGCGCGAGTTCGCTGGCGCTCGGGAAGCCAACGGGGAGCCCGGCCCCGGCGGCCGGGCTCTCGACTTCTTGGAGGCTGCTTTCGCCCGCACTCTCGCCACACGGTCTTTTCGCGATCGGATCTTCGCGCAAAGACCGCAGCGCGTGCGAACGGCGAGATGTCGCCTTGCAGAGGGGCCTTCGCGACGTCCGTACGTCAGGGCCCACAAGTTCCTACAGTGCGACGTGGCCGGACGGGCGCAATGAGGGGCATCAATGGGGGAAGCAGAGGCGCCGGCGCGTTCTGAGCCTGCGCCGGGCTGGTGGCGTCGTTCTCGGGACCGTGAAGCGTACGAGCACGCGCAGCGTCGGCTCGAGGGGCCGATGCTAGGACTCGCCGTGGTGTTCACCGTCGCGCTAATCGTCGGTGAGGTCGCGGACCTGCAGGGGTGGCAGGCGATCGCGGTCGGCGCAACCAACGGCGTCGTCTGGGCCGCATTCGCCGCGGAGTACGTCTGGCTGCTGCGACTGGCCCCTGATCGCTCGAAGCATGCACGTACGCACTGGTTGGACCTGCTGATAGTTGTCCTGCCGTTCCTTCGCCCGTTGCGCGTGCTGCGGGTTCTACGCGTGCTGCGAATGGCGCGGCTGGTGACCGTGGCGGTTTACGCCTGGCGCCAGATCGCCGGAGTGATGCGCCATCGCGGGCTGGGCGGGGTGCTGGTCATAGTGCTCGCGCTGATCCTGCTCGCGGGCGGGGTCGTCTATGCGATCGAGCCCCAGTCGTTTGACAACCTCCCCACGGCGATGTGGTGGGTACTGGTGACCTCCACGACCGTCGGATACGGCGACTACGCACCGGTGGGCATCGCCGCCCGCGCAGTTGCGGTCTTGGTGATGATCATCGGTGTGGGGCTGGTCGGGCTGATCACGGCCAACATCGTTGACTACCTCACCCAATCCGCCGACAACGCTGATGCCAGCTGCCCGTCGTGCGAAGAGAACACCGGCCGGTTGGCTCGCATCGAAGAGCAGCTCGACGAGTTGCTCGCTAATGGCGTCACCCGGTCAGCCCACAAGGGGAATGAGTGATGGCAAGCAAGAACGAGGCACAGGCACAGTGGCGACCGGCGCGATTGATACCCACGGCAGGATTGCGGACCGAGAAGGACCGTGAGCAGCGTGCCGTCTCGGCGCTGCTCGCGGTAGCTGCCGGTGTGCCCGACTTCGGCAAGACCATTGCGAGCGAGCTCGGTGGTCCCAGAGGGCGGCTCGAGACGTACGTCGAGGTTCCACTCAAGGATGCCGACGGGCGCACGTGCTACCCGGACGGTGTTCTGCTCTCCACGCTGGGCAAGAAGAGCTTGCGCATTCTGATCGAAGCCAAGACGGGTAACGACCAACTCTCGAAAGATCAGGTCACTAATTATCTCGACCTTGCCCGTCGCCACAACTTCGATGGGCTGCTTCTGATCACGAACGATGTGCTCGGCGGGCCCGACGACATCCCGATTGAAGTTCCGAAGAAGGCCCTCTCTGGAGGTGTTCGCCTGTGGCAGCTGTCGTGGTGGCGCATCTTGACCTGGGCGATCTACCAGCGCTACCACCAGGGCATCGAGGATCCAGAACAAGCCTGGATCCTCGGGGAGTTGATCCACTACCTCCAGCACCCCGGAAGCGGCGCCGCCGAGTTCTCCGACATGGGCGAGCGCTGGGGCGAAATCCGAGACGCCGCCAAGCGCGATGCCCTCCGCCGCAACCAGGCTTCGGTTACGGAGATCGTGCAGCGCTGGGACAACCTCGTGCACTACGTGTCGCTCGATCTGGCACAACACGTCGGCCGCGAGGTCGCCCCGCTACCACCGAAACGGAACGCCAGCCGTCAGGAGATCGAAACTGACCACCGCGATCGGCTTGTCGACGAAGGACGATTGACGGCAACCATCCGTGTTCCGGACACCGCTGGAGACCTCACCGTCACCGCTCACCTACGAAGCCAGCAGGTCGTCGTAGCAACCAAGATCGCGGCACCTGAGGAGGGCAGGGCGAAAACCCAGATCAACTGGCTACTTCGCCAACTCGACGAGAACTTGCCGGCCGACACCCGGATCGAGACCCGCTTCGCCCGCACTTCACGAACGACCGCCGCACTGCTCGGCGAAGCACGCGACGACCCAGAAGTACTCCTACTTCACGACGACCGCAAGCGTGAACCCCGCGCTTTCGAGATCGGCATCGCCGTCTCGATGGGAACCGCCCGGCGCGCCAACGCCAAGAAATCATTTATCCGCAGCGTGCGTGACCACACCATGTGGTTCTACGAGAACGTCCTCCAAGACCTCCGCGAGTGGCGCCCCGCCCCGCCAAAGGTGCAACGACCTACACCCCTGCGTGAGGGGACCCGACGCGACACCCCTGACTTCGAAACACACCTCCACACCCCCGAGTCGTGACCATGCCGTAGGGCCAATCTGGGTCACCTCGACTCGTGAGGCGAGAGCAGCGCGTACCGATCTCTCACCGCGTCGCCAATGAAGCGGGCGACTGAAGGCGAACAACGACCACATCTGTAGTGATGGAACGCCGGATACTGCGCACCCCTCGAGGCGACTGGCCAGGTGCACGACCGCCGTGAGTGATGTAGGCTTACATCATGAGCCATCGCACCCAGATCACACTGACCGACGCCCAGTACGAGCGCT
>SKLC01000119.1 GCA_007123425.1 Nitriliruptoraceae bacterium | reverse complement strand
GTCGCCCACGGCGCGCAGCAGGAAGGCGCCGCCCAGCACCGCCATCCCCGCGCCGTTGGCGGCACGGGAGGTGGACAGCAGCTGCGCGCCGACCGCCCCGACGCCGGCGAACACCAGGCCGAGACCGGCGAACGCCGCCGCGGCGGCCAGCGAGCCCCCGACGTCCATCCCGGCAGCGAGCAGGACCCCCACCACCGCGACGCCGATGGCGAGGTTGGCCAGCCCCGCCACCACCAGGGACGCGGTCAGCGCCGCGTGGCGGCCCACGACCGAGGAGGCGACCAGCTCGGCGCGGCCCGCCTCCTCCTCGGCGCGGGTGTGGCGCACCACGGCCTGCACGCTCATGATCGCGACCAGGATGGCGACGACCAGGTAGGCCTCGACCATCGCCATCGCGCCGATGTCGGTGCCCGAGGCGGGGCCGTCGAAGACCCGCGTGACCGGGTTGGCGGCGGTGAAGCGCGCGGCGGCCAGGCGCTCCTGCTCGGTCGCGTACAGGCCCGTGACGCTGGCGATGACGGCGGCGGTGAGCGCGCCGACGCTGCCGACCCAGGCCGGCAGGAGCACCCGGTCACGACGCAGGGCGAGGCGCAGCAGCTGCCGCGTGCCCGTGAGCGTGGTCACGGTCCCTCCCGGGTCGGCCGCCGGGGGCTACAGGCGGCAGGCCACGATGTCGGTGACGAGGATCCCGCGCGCGCCCAGGTCCCACAGCTGGTCCATGATGGCGTTCGCGTCGCGGCGCAGCACCATGGACCGCACGGCGACCCAGCCCTTGTCGTGGAGCGGCGAGACGGTCGGCGACTCCAGGCCCGGGGTGATCTCGCAGGCCTCGTCGAGGGTCTCGACGCGGATGTCGTAGTCGAGCATCACGTACTGGCGCGCGATGATGACGCCGTTGAGCCGGCGGATGAGCTGCTCGACCTGCGCGTCCCCCGGCGCGCCCACCCGCCGGATCACCACCGCCTCGGAGCGCAGGATCGGCTCGCCGACGATCTCCAGCCCCGCCGCTCGCAGCGTGGCGCCGGTCTCGACCACGTCGGCGACTACATCGGCCACGCCCAGGCGCACCGCGGTCTCGACGGCGCCGTCGAGCTTGATCACCTCGGCGTGCGCGCCCCGGGCCTCGAGGTCGCGCTCGACCACCCGCGCGTAGGAGGTCGCTACCCGCTGGCCGTCGAGCTGCGAGATGTCGTCGACCGTGCCCGGCCGCGCGGCATAGCGGAACGTCGACCCAGCGAAGCCCAGCGCCAGGATCTCCTCGGCCTCCGTGTCGGAGTCCAGCAGCAGGTCCCGGCCCGTGATGCCGACGTCGAGCTGCCCGGCGCCGACGTAGGTGGCGATGTCGCGGGGCCGCAGGAAGAAGAACTCGGTCTCGTTGGCCGGGTCGGCCAGGACGAGCTCCTTCTGGTCGCGGCGCTGGCGGTAGCCGGCCTCGGACAGCAGGGTGCTGGCGGGGTCGGCGAGCGAGCCCTTGTTGGGCACGGCGACGCGGAGCATCGGCAGTCGTCCTCGTTGCGGCGGATGAAAGGGCGGGTGGTGCCGCAGGCGTCGGCGTCGGCGACGGCCGAGACCCGCGGCGGGTGCTGGTGCGACGTCGACGCGCCAGGGGCGCGACGTCGAGCGGCGCGGTGGCGCAGGCGTGGGCCTAGAGGTGATCGTAGACGTCCTCGAGGGTGACGCCCGAGGCGAGCATCAGCACCTGGGCGTGGTAGAGCAGCTGCGAGATCTCCTCGGCCGTGCGCTCGGGGCCCTCGTGCTCGGCGGCCATCCACGACTCGGCGGCCTCCTCGAGCACCTTCTTGCCGATCTCGTGCACGCCGGCGTCGACGGCCGCGACCGTGCCCGAGCCCTCTTCACGGGTGCGGACCTTGGCGGACAGCTCGGCGAACAGCTGCTCGAACGTCTTCACGGCGGGTGTCCTCGGACGGCGACCGACGGCCGGGAGCCTACGCCACCACGCGGGTAGGCTCGTGGGCCCGGCGCCGGGCGCAGCGCGACGACGAGCCCTGCGCGACGTGCCGAGGTCACGACACCGCTTCCCACGCAAGGACCCGCCGTGAGCCAGCAGACCCCGCCCCCCGGTGCGCAGGGCGCCGGCCAGCAGCCCTCCGAGGAGGAGGTCCGCGCCTACCTGGGCCAGCTGCGGCAGGCCCCGGCCGAGCAGGTGCTCGCCGAGGTGCTCTCCGGGCTGCTCAACGCCGCCCAGGTCAAGGTCGGCCGTCGCGACGGCCGCCTGCTCATCGACGTCTCCGCGACCCTCATCGACGAGGTCCGCGAGCACGTCAGCGACGACCTGCGCAACCAGGTCGACGAGGTGATCGGCCAGCTGCGCATGGCCCAGGTCGAGGGCGAGCGCGAGGTCGCCTCGGCCAGCGAGCAGGGCCACGAGGAGCCCAACGACCTCGGCAGCCAGCCCACCGGCGACGACGGCGGGGCGGGCGACCAGCAGCCGCCCGCGAGCCCGACGTCGGATCCCGGGAGCTCGTCGCAGTCCGCGGCCTCGCGGCTGTGGACGCCCGGCAGCTGACGAGCACGCCCCCGCTGGCCGTGCCGTGCCATCGGTGCGGGCGCTGGCTGGAGCCGGCGCGGCCGCGCGGCCGCGCCGTGGCGGTCTCGACGGTGTCACCGTCGCGGTGGTAGG
>SKLC01000035.1 GCA_007123425.1 Nitriliruptoraceae bacterium | reverse complement strand
TCCTCCTTCACGCCGGTCATCATCTCGACGAACGAGTCGTAGGCCTCGCGCTGGTACTCGGTCAGCGGGTCGCGCTGGCCCATCGCGCGCAGGCCGATGCCGTCGCGCAGGGCGTCCATCTCGTAGAGGTGCTCGCGCCACTTGCGGTCCACGACCGACAGCACGACACGCCGCTCGATCTCGCGCATCACCTCGGAACCGCCGACCTCCTCGATCCGCTGCTCGTAGGCGCGGATGGCATCGGCGCGGACGTCGTCGTGGAGCTGGCCGCGATCGACCTCCTCGAGATCGATCGACGCGAGGTCGACGTCGGCGTCGTAGATCTGCTCGAGCCGCGTCCCGAGGCCGTCGAGGTCCCACTCCTCGGGGAAGACGCCCTCGGGGCAGTGCTCGTCGAGCAGCCCGATGATCGTGTCGTCGAGGTACTTCGTGGCCAGCTCGTCGACGTGCTCGTGGTCGCCCTCGAGCAGGCGCTGGCGCTGCCCGTAGACCACCTTGCGCTGCTCGTTGAGCACGTCGTCGTACTTGAGCACGTTCTTGCGCCGGTCGAAGTTGAGCGACTCGACCTGCTGCTGCGCGTTGGCGACGGCCTTGGTGACCCATTTGTGCTCGATGGGCATGTCGTCGGGGATCTTCAGGCGCGTCATGATGCGATCGACCGCCGAGGCGTTGAAGAGCCGCATCAGGTCGTCCTCGAGGGAGAGGAAGAAGCGGCTCGCGCCCGGGTCGCCCTGACGGCCGGAGCGGCCGCGGAGCTGGTTGTCGATGCGCCGCGAGTCGTGGCGCTCGGTGCCGATCACATAGAGGCCGCCGACCTCCTTCACCTCGGCCCCCTCGGCGGCGTTCGCCTCCTCGTAGCGCTCGAGGGCCTCCCGGAAGGCCTCGTTCTGCTCCTCCTCGGTGGCGTCGGCCCCCAGCTTGGCGACCTCGTCGCGGGCCATCTCCTCGGGGTTGCCGCCCAGGACGATGTCGGTACCGCGACCGGCCATGTTGGTGGAGACGGTCACCGCGCCCAGGCGCCCGGCCGCGGCCACGATCTGGGCCTCACGGGCGTGGTTCTTGGCGTTCAGGACCTCGTGGGCCACGCCGCGCTTGCGCAGCAGGCCGGACAGCAGCTCCGACTTCTCCACCGAGGTGGTGCCCACCAGCACCGGCTGGCCCTTGCCGTGGGCCTCCTCGATGGCCTCGGCGACGGCCTCGAACTTCGCCGCCTCGGACTTGTAGATCAGGTCGGCGCGGTCGTCGCGGACGATCGGCTTGTTGGTCGGGACCTGGACGACGCCGAGGCTGTAGATCTCGAGGAACTCGGCCTCCTCGGTCTTGGCCGTGCCGGTCATGCCGGCCAGCTTGTCGTAGGTGCGGTAGTAGTTCTGGAGGGTGACGGTCGCCAGCGTCTGGTTCTCCTCCTTGATCCGCACCCCCTCCTTGGCCTCGATCGCCTGGTGCAGGCCCTCGGAATAGCGGCGCCCGTGCAGCACGCGGCCGGTGTTCTCGTCGACGATGTGGACCTCGCCGTTGTCGACGATGTACTCGCGGTCGCGCTTGAACAGGTCCTTGGCCTTCAGCGCGTTCTGCAGGTGGTGGACCAGGGGCGTGTTGACGTCCTCGTAGAGGTTGTCGAGGTCGAGCAGCTGCTCGACCTTGGTGATGCCCTCCTCGGTGACCGCCACGGTGCGCTTGGCCTCGTCGATGACGTAGTCGCCGGTGGCCTCGCCGGGGGCGTCCCCCTCCTCGCCGCGGGTGAGGTTGGGGGCCACGCGACGGGCGAAGACCTTGTACAGCTCCTCGCGCTGCGCGGCGGGCCCGGAGATGATCAGCGGCGTGCGGGCCTCGTCGACGAGGATGGAGTCCACCTCGTCGATCAGCGCCATGAAGTGCCCGCGCTGCACCTGCCGCTCGAGGCTCAGTGCCATGTTGTCGCGCAGGTAGTCGAAGCCGAACTCGTTGTTGGTGCCGTAGGTGATGTCGGCGGCGTAGGCGGCCTTCTTCTGATCGCGCGTCTGCCCCGAGTAGACCACGTCGACGGTGAGCCCCAGCCAGTGGTGGACGCGCCCCATCCACTCGGCGTCACGCTTGGCCAGGTACTCGTTGACGGTGACGATGTGCACGCCCTTGCCCGACAGGGCGTTGAGGTAGACGGGCATCGTCGAGGTCAGGGTCTTGCCCTCACCGGTCTTCATCTCGGCGATGTTGTTGTCGTGCAGGGCGCAGGCACCGAAGACCTGGACCTCGAAGGGGTACTGCCCGAGCACGCGCTGGGCGGCCTCGCGCACCACGGCGAAGGCCTCGGCCTGGATGTCGTCGAGGGTCTCGCCGTCGGCCAGGCGCGCCCTGAACTCATCGGTCTTGGCCTTGAGCTCGTCGTCCGACCGCGCCTGCATCTCGTCGGCGAGCGCGAGCACCCGGTCGGTGACCTTCTGCAGCTCCTTGGCCTTGCGGCCCTCACCGGCGTGCAGGATCTTGTCGAGCACCTTGGGCATCGTTGAAGGGTCCTTGTGTGTGGCTCGGGCCGTGAGCGGGCACGTCGAGACCGTCGTCCGCAGCCAGACCACGGTCGCACCCGGCATGGTACGGGCGCGGCGCCCCCGCGGAGCATCCGGTGGGGCCGTGGCCACACGGCCCCACCGGCGGACCATGCAGCCGGGCCGGACGGCGC
>SKLC01000392.1 GCA_007123425.1 Nitriliruptoraceae bacterium | reverse complement strand
GTACGCGGCCACCTGCTCACCCGCGGCCGGGTGTCGCTGGCGGCGTTCGGCGACCTCGACCTCGACCGCTTCGACGCGCTGCTCGAGCTGCTCGCGGCCGCGCTGGCGGCCCCGCGCGCCGGCGACGGCACGCGCCGGGCGATCACGGTGGACGGGCAGGTCGAGGTCGTGCTCCACCCGCCCACCGACCCGGCCGCCACCTGCCGACTGACCACCACGCAGGGGGTGCTGACCAGTCCCGCCTATGAGGTCGAGATCGCCCTGGAGGCCGACGCCCTCGAGGCGCGCGAAGTGGCGGACACGGGACCGGTGGCACGGGAGCAGGTCGGATGAGTGTGTTGGCCGACGAGCTCTCCCGCGCCCGCTCCGAGGCGGTGCGCACCCTGTTGGCGCACCCGCTGCTGGACCAGGCGGCCGACCGGCAGGCGTTCGCGCTCGTCGCTCAGCACCGCGGGTGGCTGACCCAGTGGTTCGACGACACCTGCGGGTGGCGGCTGACCGTCGACGTGCGCGACGGCGTGGCCCGGCTCCGCAAGCGCACCGACCGGCCCGATGCCACCCGACCCGCCGTGCGGCCCCGGCGGTCCAAGGCCGCCCAGCGCCCCTTCGACCGGCGCCGCTACCAGCTGCTGTGCCTCATCTGCGCCGACCTCGTGCGGCGGCCGGCGACCACGATCTCGCTGCTGGCCGCCGAACTCGAGTCGGTCACGCTCGCCGACCCGGCGCTGGATGTGTTCGAGCCCGCCGAGCGCCAGACCGAGCGGCGGGCGTTCGTGGACGCGCTCAAGCTGCTGGCCCGCTGGGGCGTGCTGCGCACCACCGGCGGGGAACTGGCCGAGTTCGTCGACGACCCAGAGGCCAACGCCATCGTGGAGGTCGACCAGTCGCGGCTGCATCAGCTGCTGGCCTCCGCAACCGCGCCCTCGACGCTGGTGGACGAACAGGACGGCGGCGAGCCCGACGACCCCGCCGCGCGGCTGGCCCACGAACCGCGCTACGGCGCCGCCACCGCCGACGATCTCGACGCCGACGAGCAGCAGCGCAACCGCTGGCGACGGCACAGTCTCGCCCGTCGCCTGCTCGACGACCCGGTGGTCCACCTCGACGAGCTCACCGTGGGCCAGCACGACTACCTCACCAGTCAGGCCGGCCGGCAGTGGCTGCGCACCCGCGTGGCCGAAGCCGGCTTCGTCCTCGAGGAGCGCGCCGAGGGCTGGGCCGCCATCGACCCCGAGGCGCTGGCCACCGACCGCGTCTTCCCCGGCCCCGGCGACAACGTCAAGCAGGCGGCCCTGCTGCTGCTCGACCGGCTGGTCGAGCACGACGAGGCCGGCGAGCGTCGACTGGTGGCCCGCACCCGCTCGGACCTCGAAGCGCACCTGCTCGGTCTGCTCGAGCGCTACAAGGGCTGGGCGAAGCAGGCACGGGAGGGGGACGGGCCCGCCCGGCTGACCGCCGGCGCCGTGTCCCTGCTCGCCGAACTCGGGTTGGTCGCCGTCGACGGCGAGACGGTCGAGCCCCGGCCGATGCTCGCTCGCTACACCGCGAAGCCACCCCGCACCGACACGCTCACGCTGCCGGGCCTGGAAGGAATCTGACCGTGACGACCACGCTGACCCCCGCAGCGGACCGCACGAGCGAGGCGATCCGGCCCGCACCCCTGCCCGCGCGGTGGCAGCCCACCCGCGCCGGGCTCGTCAACGCTTGGCGCTACCTCGACGAGGTCCTGACCTTCCACCGTGGTCGGCTGCTGCTGCGCGGCCCCAACGGGTCGGGCAAGTCCATGGCGCTGGAGCTGCTACTGCCGTTCCTGTTGGACGCCAACGCCGGCCAGCACCGGCTGACCTCGGCCGCCAAGGCCCGCGGCGGGCTGTTCGACCGGCTCATCGGCGAGGACGCCGGTACCCAGCCCAAGGTCGCCTACCTCTGGGTCGAGTTCCGCCGCGCCGCCGGCGGCGCCGGGGGCTCCGACGTTGCCGAGGGGCCGGGGACCGCCGGGGCGAACGACGACGGCGAACAGGTCTGCACGATCGGGGTGCGGCTGCGCGCGGCGGCCTCCACCCGCCAGGTCGACAAGCTGTGGTTCCTCACTCCGCAGACCGTCGGCGACGAACTCGCACTGCTCGACGAGGCCCGGGTGCCGCTGGCCCGCGCCGTGCTGACCGAGCGGATCGAAGCCGGCGGCGGGCGCACCTTCGACGACGCCACCGCCTACCGCACCCGGGTACGCGAGACCCTCTACCCGGGTTTCAGCGAGGACCAGTACGAGGCGGTGATCACCGCCCTGCTCGCCCTGCGCCAGGAGAAGCTGTCCCAGAACCTCGACCTCGACCGCCTGTCGGCCACGCTCAGCTCGGCGCTGCCGCCGCTCGACGAACGCGAGGTCGCCGACGCCGCGGAGGGCTTCCGCCAGCTCGACCAGCGCCGCGACAACCTCGAGCAGCTCGCCGCCGACCTCGAGGTGGTCGAACGCCTGCGCCGCCGCCAGCGGGCCTACGCCCGCGCCGAGCTCCGTGGTCGCGCCGGTGAGGTCGTCGGTGCCGAGACCGCCCGCGATGCCGTGACCCGCCGCGAACGGGAGACCGCCGCCGCGCTCACCGGCGCGCAACAGGAGGACGAGGCGCTGGCCGCCGAGGACGGCGACCGCCGCGACCGGCT
>SKLC01000132.1 GCA_007123425.1 Nitriliruptoraceae bacterium | reverse complement strand
GCACCGCCCGGGGCGCCGAGTGGGAGCTGCAGGTGCCACGCGGCGCGTCCGACCCGGCTGCGCCGCGACCGTGACCGCTGGGCCCCCGTCCGAACGGCCCCTGCGCGCCGTGCGTCCCCCGTCCTCCGGCCGTGCCGAGGCAACCCCCGCGACCCCGCGTGCGTCTCTCCTGGTGACGAGGGGCCTGGACGCCAGACGCCGGGATGGGCGCGACGCAGCATCGACGAGCAGCCGCAAGGAGCCAGTGCCGTGAGCGGCGGGTCCGCCCCCTGGGCCGCGAGGTCCGGCAACGGTCGCAGCCGACCCGGGCTGCGCCGAGGCGCCTGGATCGCGGGGATCCTGGCCCTGGTGGGCGTGCTCGTGGTCGCCGCCACCGGCATGCTGCTCTACCTGCGGGCCGACGGCTCCCTGACCCGGGTCCCGGTGGACGAGCTCACCGAGCCACCCGACCCCAGCGAGTCCACCGACCCCACCGACGAGGCGGTGGACAGCGACGCGCGACACTTCCTGGTGGTGGGGTCGGACACGCGCTCCGACACCGACGACGAGGACGACGTCGCGCGCGGGGACGTCGAGGGGCAGCGCAGTGACGCGATCCTCTACGTCTCCCTGTCCGACGACCGGGACGACATCTCGGTGCTGAGCCTGCCCCGGGACCTGCTGGTGGAGCGCGACGGGCAGACGATGCGGCTGGGCGACACCTTCATGGACGGCCCCGGGGAGCTGGTGGCCACGGTGCAGGAGGAGTACGGGCTTCCCGTCCATCACTACGCCAAGGTCACCTTCGACGGCTTCCTCGAGGCCGTCGACACGCTCGGTGGCGTCGAGCTGTGCCTCGACGACGACCTCGTCGACCCCGACGCCGGCGCCGATCTCGAGGCGGGATGCCACCACCGCTCCCCCGAGGACGCCCTGGGCTTCGTGCGGTCGCGCCAGGGGGAGCGTGCCGACCTCGAGCGCATCGAGCGGCAGCAGCGCTTCATCCGGGCCACGCTCGAGGAGCTCACGGATCGGCGCGTGCTGGCCGATGTGCCGCGGCTGTTCGAGCTCGTGGAGGACGTCGCCGGCAACGTCACCACCGATGACCGGCTCGCCATGCGCGAGATGCTCGGCCTTGCCGACGAGGTTCGCGGCATGCTCGACGACGACATCCCGATGACCAGCGTCCCCGCCTACCCGCAGACGGTCGGCGGGCGTGAGGCGCTGCTCCCGTACGCGCCCGGAGCACGCGCCATGTTCGAGGAGCTGCGCGAGGGCGGCAGCCTCGCCGACCGGGGCACCCCCGAGCAGCGCGAGGAGACCACGGTGGCGATCTGGTCGCAGTACCGCGAGGAGGGCATGGAGGTGATCGCCTCCACGCTGCTGTTCGCCGGGTTCTTCGATCGCGGGGCGGCCGGCCCGGGCCCGGAGCAGATCGAGGTCACCGACACCACGACCGTCTACGCCACGTCGGCCGATGACCCGGCGGCCGAGCGGGTGGCGGCCGTCCTCGGCGCGCAGATCCAGGAGCTGGGCGAGGATCTCGAGCTGCCCGACGACGCGGACGTCGCGGTCGCCGTCGGCCGCGACGCCACCGACTCGCTGGACCTCGGCGCCGAGCTCCCGAGCGAGCAGGACGGCCTCGGGACCCGCAGCGCCGATCCCGGGGCCGCCCCGGACGACGCCTGAGTTCAGCTCACCCCTCGCGGGCCGCGGCCAGTACCTGCCGGGCGATCACGCGCAGCGCCAGGACCTCGTCGGCGCCCTCGAAGATCGACAGGACCCGCGCGTCGAGGAACAGCCGGGAGACCGTGTACTCCTCGGCGTAGCCGTAGCCGCCGTGGATCTGCTGCGCCTCGCGGGTCACCCACTCGGACACGCGGCAGGCGTACTGCTTGACCTGGCTGGCGGCCAGCTGGGCGTCATCGTCACCGCGGACGAGCTTGCGCGCGACCTCGAAGGCGAAGGTGCGGCAGGCCGCCAGCAGCGCCGCCATCCGCACGATCTTGGTGCGGTTGAGCTCGTAGGCGGCCAGTGGCTGGTCGAAGACGTGGCGCTCCTTGGCGTAGTTCACCGCCTGCTCGAGCGCCGACTGCATCACGCCCTGGGCGCGAGCCGCCGTCTGCAGCCGGGCGTTGGAGAAGGCCTGCATCTGCAGGTAGAAGCCCTGGCCCAGCCCCTCGTCCTCGCCGATGAGGTCGCTGTGGGGCACCCGCCAGTTGTCGAAGCTGATCTCGAAGGAGTGCATGCCCCGGTAGCCGATGGTGGGGATGGCCCGGGCGTCCATCGAGCCCCCGCCCTCCTGCTCGGTCTTCCACTCGTGGCCGCCGAAGGGGGGCTTGTCGACGACGAACAGCGACAGGCCCCGGTGGCCCTTGCTGCGATCCGGGTCGGTGCGCGCCAGGACCAGCAGGTGGTCGGCCCGGCCGCCGAAGGTGCACCAGGTCTTGACGCCGTTGATCACCCAGTCGTCGCCGTCCCGGGTCGCGCTGACCTTCACGCCCGCCACGTCCGAGCCGTGGTCGGGCTCGGTCACGGCCACGCCGCACATCTTCTCGCCCGCGGCGATCTCCGGCAGCCAGCGCTGCTTCTGCTCGTCGGTACCGCCCTTGAGGATCGCGGTGCCGATGATCTCCGGACGGGTGATCAGCGAGCCGGCCACGCCCAGCGAGCCGCGGGAGAGCTC
>SKLC01000117.1 GCA_007123425.1 Nitriliruptoraceae bacterium | reverse complement strand
TTGGCGTGGGCGACCTTGGTCCCGCACTCGCGGGCCTTGCGGGCGCCGCGTTCGGGCGCGGGTGGGGGCCCGCCCGTCTGCCACGGCCGGGGGGCCTTGCGCTTGCGTCCCTTGCTGGCCACCTCATCCTCCCGTTTCGTCATCGACCTCGCAGGCGACATCAGTCCCCGAGGTCAGCGAGGAGCAGGTCCACCACCTGCTCCTCGAACACCACCAGTCGGTGCCTGCGCACGGCTTCGGCGAGTTCGGGATCCCACGGCGTGGGCGGGATCGTGGCGCCGGGATCGATGGGCGTCCTCGCCGCATCCACGACGGCAAGATAGTCCTCAGCGGTCAGGCGCCAGAGCTGGGCACCGAAGCGCTGCCGGTGGTGCTCGGCCAGCGCCAGTCCCGTGGGATCGATATCGCCGTGGTAGTACAGCCGGGCGCCACGATCGCGTAGCTGGTCGAGCAGCAGCACCCCGGCCTGGGTGGGCCAGGACGCCGTACACACCAGCGGTCGGGTGATGCCGGCGGCCGCCGCTGCGGCGACGACCGACGGGTTCTCGACCACATGGACGCCCGCTTCGTGGCCCGTCACCGGCCAGCGCCGCAACTGGGAGGCGGTGAGTGCCACCGGCTCGCCCGCCGCAGCCATCGCGCCGAGCCATCCGGGATCCGGGCCGGCCCCGGGGCCACGCAGCCCGAGGGTGAGCACCGGGGTGGACAACGGATCGGCCACGATGCCGCCGGCGGCCAAGGCCGCGCGCGTGTCCTGTGCGGTGACGGGCGGGGGCAGCCCGACGAGCGTCGCGGCCGCGTCGCCCAGGACCGAACCCGCCCACGTGCCCTGGTCCAGGCCGTGGGGGTCGCCGAGGTGCTGCTGCGCGACGATCGCTAACGGTCGGGGTGGGGTCAGCGGGAGGCGGGCCACGAGGTCGAGCAGGGGCTCGAGCCGCTCGGCGTGGGTGGCGACGTCGCCGTCGGGTACGCCGCCCGCGCGCAGCCGCGCGACCCAGGCCTCCAGGCCGCGTCCGGCCACTGTGACCTCGACGGTCTCCCACAGTCGACGCCGGGCTTCCAGCTCGTGGGCGCGTCGGGCGGCCCGGTTGTCGATCGGGCCGGCCACCCGTGCCACGAGCCGACGCAGCCTCGTCTCGTCGATGCGCAGCGCGGCACACACCTGGGCGACCCGCACCGAGGCCTGCGGTCCGGGCAGCTGCCCCAGACCGAGCAGGTCGGCCAGTGCCTCCCGCTGTCCGGCGGTCAGGCCCTCCAGTCGGACACGGCGCACGGGACGGTCGGAGGCGCCCAGCCGCCGGGCCAGCTCGCGCCACAGCGGGGCCAGCGCGGGCGTGTCGGCGCGGGCCACCAACCGTTCGTGCAGTGCCTCGTCGGCATCGTCGGTGCCGGACATCACACGTCGACGGGTGCGGCGTCGGCGTCGATGGGAGCAGCCTGCTTGCGCCGGCCGTCCCACAGGAACCGTGTGGTGACGACCGGATCACCGTCGCCGTGGACCTGGTGGATGGCGATGCCATCGAGGCTGGCGTAGCGGCACCACTCGTGATCGGAGGTCAGCACGGCGTCGAGATCCCATTCCACGAACATGCCGAACAGCTGCGCGCGATTGACGGGGTCCACGCCGACGAACAGCTCGTCGAGCAGGATCAGCCTGGGGCAGGAGACCTGGTCGGGCTCCCCGGCGTCGTAATGGGCGGCGATGGAGGCCAGCATCGGCAGGTGCAGCACGACGCTGCGCTCCCCAGTGGACAGCTGCTGCAGCCGCTTGGAGGTCGCCGGCCGGAACTCCCCGCCCCAGGCCTGGTGCGAGACCTTCAGCGCGAAACGGTGCCACGCGCGGTAGTCGAAGGCGCGTAGCAGTCGGCCTTCCCAGGAGGCGTCGTCGGACTCGTCGGGGTCGCGGACCAGGTCGATGCGGGCACGCAGGAAGTCGTGCAACGCCTCGCGCTCGTCCTCGCCGAGGTCGGCCGGCTCCTTGAGCAGCAGCGGGCGGGCGTGGGCGACGGCTTCGCCGCCGACCTCGTCGACGGTCCAGGCCAGTTGGACGGCGACGCCGGCCTCGGTCTTCACCTTGCGCAGCTGGGTGTTGATTCGTGCGGTGAGTTCATTGGCCCGGCGGATGCGTCCGACGAGGTGGCGGCGCAGCCCCTCGGTCAGGGTGCGGTCGTAGAGGTCGCGCTCATGCTCGGCCAGCTCGGCGCGGGCGGCGGCGAGGTCCGCGGACAAGGCGTCGCGCAGTCCCGTCATCGTCCGCGTGCTGCCCTCGACGCGGGCGCGCAGCAGCCACCAGCCCCCGTCGCTGCGGGTCGAGGTGAGGTCGGCCCGGCCCCGAAGCTGCTCTGCGGCGAGGTGGCGTCCCTCCTCCACGCGGGCGCGGGCCTGGTCGGTGGCCGCGTCGTCGCCCTCGACGGCCTCGAGCGTCCGGAAGAGCTCGCGGGCGGTGCCCAGCATCGCCGTCACGCCGGTCGTGTCCTCCTCGGGCGGCTCCACCTCGACGTCGGCGTCCGGGGCGAACCCGTCGCGCAGCAGGCCCGCGAGGCGCTCGTGGGCACGCTCGCGATCGACCTCGGCGCGCCCGCGCTCCTGCTCGACGGTCTCGAGAGCGGCGGCCAGGCGCCCGATCCGGTCGCGCAGCGCCAGGCGCTCGTCGGCCAGCTCGAGGCCGCGCTCCTCGAGCC
>SKLC01000339.1 GCA_007123425.1 Nitriliruptoraceae bacterium | reverse complement strand
GCCGGTCAGCTCACGTCGGTACGCCTCGAGGTCCGCATCCACGCTCGCGGTCTCGACCGGGGTCCCCGCAGTGCCCGATGCCATGATCACTCCCTCTCCGGTCCCAACACCACGTCAAGCGCTCTGCGACCCGTCGAGCCAACTCACCCACCGCCCCGTTCGGAGCGTCCCGCCCTGGCGCCGAGCTGGCGAGACCATGATCTGCCGAGCCCCGGTGGCGCCACCGTGCCGACGTCACTCGGCGAGGTCGACGACCTCGCTGCAGACCGGCCAGGCGTCCCAGCCCTGCTCGTCGAGCACCCGCTCGGCGACCTCGATCTCCTCGACCTGGTCCGCCCGGCCGGCGTGGGCGGGCATGTCCGGGTCGCGGTAGGACTCCCAGGTGTCGGGATGGAAGTTCAGCCCGCCCTCGAAGATGTCGCCGTGGTCGAACTCCAGGCCGTAGTCCCAGCGGGCGCTGTCCGGCTCGGGCACGCCGTCGCCGTCCCAGTCCCCCGACTCACAGTCGGCGAGCCGTTCCCAGTCCTCGATGGCCACGGTGGTGTCGAGCTCCTCGAGCGGGTTCGTGGGCGCGTCGTCCTCAGGTGGTGGCGCTGCCGCGGGCTGGGGCGGCTCGGAGCCCACCGGCAGCCCCTCGACACCGAGGTTCATCGGCGCCGCGGCCAGCCCGGCGACCGCGAGCGTGCCCAGGATCAGCACCCCGACCGCCCGCGGGCCGCGCGGCTGCACATCGGGTGCGATAGGAGCCCCTGACATCGCGGACTCCATGGCTACCACGGTCCGCCCGGGACGACAAGGTCCCGAAAGATGGCTCCGGGCGCCTGCAGACCGCCCGCGGCGCCTCTCAGCCCTTGCGGGTCGAGCGCCCGACATCACCGAAGGGCTCGTCGCGCTCGGCCACGGCCTCGCGGAACCCGGCCGCTGCGGCCCGCTGCTGGAACGCGTAGCCCTCGGGCGTGTGCCGGGCGATGCCGTCGAAGACGGTGCCGAGCGCCTGCGTGGCGTACAGCCCCTGCCCGTGAACCTGCTGGTTGACCAGCAGCTTCATCATCTGCAGCTGGTTGAGCGGCATCTGCGCGATCCGCTGTGCGAGGGCCTCCGCACGCTCGTCGAGCTCGTGCGCGGGCGCCGCCTCGATCGCCAGCCCCCACTCCACCGCCTCGGCGCCCGACAGGGAGTCACCGGTGAACAGCAGCCGCTTGGCACGCTGCGGGCCGAGCCGGCTCGCCCACAGCGCGGTGGTGGGCGATCCCCACACCCGTGCGGGCGGGTAGCCGATCTTGGCGTCCTCGGCGATCACCAGCAGGTCGGAGCACAGCGCCAGGTCCGTGCCGCCGGCCACGCAGAACCCGTGGACCTTGCAGATCACCGGTGTGGGCGCGTGGAACAGCGACATGAAGGCGCGCACGTTGCGGCTCATCATGCCGTAGTCGACCATCGGGTCCCACGTCGCGTCCGGGTCGTGGTTGGCGGCCATCACCGCCGGGTCGGTGGGCGCCCCCGCCGGCTGCTGACCGGCCGCGCCCGCCTGCCTCCCGAGGCCCTCGGCGGAGTCGACGAGGTCGTAGCCGCCACAGAATCCCGGCCCGTTGCCGGCCAGCAGCATCACCCGGACCTGCGGGTCGAGGTCGGCGTGCTCGACGGCGGCCGCCAGCTCCTCGATCAGCAGCCGGGTCAGCCCGTTGCCGCGCTCGGGTCGGTCGAGGGTGATGCGGGCGACGTGCCCGTCACGCTCGTAGCGGATGGTCTGCAGCTCCTCCATGGCTCCTCCTGTCGTCCCGTACGGGAGGGAAGCACGTGCACGGGGTCGACGGTCCGAGGTGCTGCCGATCCCGGGATCCGGTCGGTCATGCTCTAGCGTCTGCGCTGTTCGAGTTCGCTGCTGCAGAAGGTCGCACCGTGACGACATCCGAGCCCGTCGACTACGCCCTCGCCGACGGCGTGGCGACCATCACGCTGGACGACGGCAAGGCCAACGTGCTCTCGCCCGCCATGCTCGCCGCCATCGACCAGGCCCTGGACCAGGCCGAGCAGGACGAGGCCGTGGTCGTGCTGCGCGGCCGGCCGGGCATGTTCTCCGCCGGCTACGACCTGGGGGTCTTCCAGTCGGGCGACGGCGCGGCGGTCAGCGGGATGCTGCGCGCCGGCGGCCACCTGGTGGCGCGCCTGCTCGACTTTCCCCGGCCGGTGCTCGGCGCCTGCACGGGCCACGCCATCGCCCAGGGCGCCTTCACGCTGCTGGGCTGCGACGTGCGCGTCGGCACCGCCGGCGCCTTCAAGCTCGGCATGAACGAGGCGGCCAACGGCATGACGCTGCCGCGCTACGCGGTGACGGTCTCCCGCTACCGCCTGCGCCCCGACCGCATCGACCTCGCGCTGGGCACCGCGCGGATGGTCGACCCCGAGACGGCTCGCGAGTGGGGCATCCTCGACGAGACCGTCGACGACGACGCCTTCGACGAGGCCGTCGCCACCGAGGCCGCCCGGCTCGCCTCGCTCTCCGCCGACGCGCACCGAGGGATCAAGCAGCACGTGCGCGGCGACCTGGTGCAGCAGCTCCGGGACGACGTGGACGCCGACTTCCCGGCCTCGTGACCGGGACGCCGTCTCGCCTCATCGCAACGTCGGCGTCCGGCCGTCGGGTCTGCTCGATCACGTCCCCCTCGAGGCCCACATGACCGGTGGGCGCG
>SKLC01000272.1 GCA_007123425.1 Nitriliruptoraceae bacterium | reverse complement strand
GACAGCAGGGTGCCGCCCTCCTCGGCCATGTCGCCGCCGGCGCGCAGGACGAACGCGGCCCCCAGCGCCATGCCCGTGAGCCCGGCTGCCGCCCGGGAGTAGGCGCTGAGCTGCACCGTCATGGCGGTGAGCCCGGCGAAGGCCAGGCCGACCGCCGCGACCCCGGCGGCGAACAGCAGCGATCCGGTGACCGCGAACTCTCCGACCCCGACCATGACCACGAGGACGGCCAGCGCAGCGGCGACGTTCGTGAGCCCCGCGACGATCAGGGTCGCGGTGAGCGGGGCGTGCCGACCGACGACATTGGCCCGCACCAGCTCGGCGCGGCCGCTCTGCTCCTCGGCGCGGGTGTGGCGCGTGACCAGCAGCAGGCTCATCAGCGCGGCGAGCAGCAGGAAGTACAGCCCGTAGCCGCCGGCGATGAAGCGCTCGAGGGTCGGGTCGCCGAACCCGTAGCCCGGGCCGGTCAGCATCCGCCCCACCGGGTCGTGGAACAGGGCCGTCGCGCCCGCCAGCTCCTCGTCGTCCCCGTAGGCGAGCGGGATCGCGGCGGCGAGGTAGAGCATGAACAGGCCGAAGCCGGCTGCCCACGCGGGCAGCTTCACCCGGTCGCGGCGCAGCAGGAACCGGACCAGCGTGCCGGTGCCGGCCAGCGCGCCGCCGCGTGCGGGTTGATGGGTCTGCGTGGGGGCGGGCGCGGCCGTGGCGGGGGCGCTCACCGTCCGACCTCCGCCGACCGGGTGCGGGTGCTCAGCTCGTCGCCGTAGTGGCGCAGCAGCAGCTGCTCGAGGGTGGGCGGATGCGCGACGATGGAGCGCACCCCGAGCTCGCCGAGGTGGCGCACCACCTGTTCGGTGTGCTCGCCGTCGACCTCGAAGCGCACGTGCCCGTCGAACCGCTCGAGGTGGTGCACCCCGTCGAGCTGGTCGAGCGCGTCGGTGGGCTGCGCGGTGGCGGCGGTGATGGTCGTGCGGTGCAGGTGGCGCAGCTCGTCGAGGGTGCCGGCCTCGACGATGGTGCCCTGCCGGATGATCGAGATCCGGTCGGCCAGCACCTCCACCTGGGCCAGGATGTGGCTGGAGAGCAGCACGGTGGTGCCGGCGTCCTTCTCCTCGCGGATGCAGTCCTGGAACACCGCCTCCATCAGCGGGTCGAGGCCGGCGGTGGGCTCGTCCAGCAGCAGGAGGTCCACCTCGGAGGCCAGGGCCGAGATGAGCGCGACCTTCTGGCGGTTGCCCTTGGAGTAGGTGCGCCCCTTCTTGGTGGGGTCGAGATCGAAGCGCTCGCACAGCTCGTCGCGACGCCGCTGGTCGAACCCGCCGCGCAGGCGGGCGAACAGGTCGATCGCCTCGCCGCCGGTGAGGTTGGGCCACAGCTCCACGTCGCCGGGCACGAAGGCGAGTCGGCGGTGGAGCTCCACCGCATCACGCCACGGGTCGCCGCCGAGCAGTCGCGCGCTGCCCTCGTCGGCTCGCAGCAGGCCGAGCAGGACGCGGATCGCGGTGGTCTTGCCGGCGCCGTTGGGCCCCAGGAAGCCGTGCACCTCGCCGCGGGCGACCTCGAGGTCGAGGCTGTCGAGCGCGACGACGTTGCCGAACCGCTTCGTCAGGCCCGAGGTGGCGATCACGGCCGAAGCGTCCATGGTGCTCACTCCTGTTCCAGTCGCGCGATCGCGTCGCGCACGTTGTCGTGCATGGCCTCGGTGAACAGGCCGCGGGTGAGGATCTCGGTGGCGCCGCGCAGATAGGGCAGCAGCGCGGCGGGCTCGCCGGCGAGGTCCGCGCCCAGCAGGCGCGACACGTGGTCGTGGAGGGTGACCGCCCCCAGCGACCAGATCAGCAGGACGAGCGCCCGCTCCCGCGGGTGGTCGGTGGGGACGTAGGCGCCGGCCGTGACGTTGCTCTCCATCGACCGCATCGTCTCGACGGCGAGCTCGTCGACCAGCGCGTCGATCGAGGGGCCGCCCTCCGCGAGCGCGCGCGCGAGGTAGGGCAGCAGGGCGGCGTGGCCACGCTGCCGGCGCCGGAACGCCTCGAGCACGTCGATCGCGCCGCCCTCGGCGGCCGCCTCGCGCATCTGCGTGCGCAGCATCGCGAGCACGTGGTCGTCGCATGCCTGCCGCAGCTCCTGCTTGGAGCCGAAGTGGTGCACGATCAGGGCGGGGGAGACGTCGGCGTCGGCGGCGATTGCCTTCAGGCTCGTGCCCGCGGCCCCGTCGGCGGCGAACCGCGTGATCGCGGCGTCGAGGATGCGCTCGCGGCCACTGGAGACCGCGGCGGCATCAGCGGCGGCATCAGGAAGAGGGGCAGCGTCCATGTGTCGAGTATTGACTAAATGTTCATTCAGTACAAGGGGCGAAGGTCCTCACCCGCTCACGTCGGCGCCCGTCGGCGCAGGCCGGCGACTCGCGCCGTCTCGAGCGCCGAGCGTCCTGGGGCACGCGGCGCGGGCTCAGGGCCGCTCGCGCGCCTCGGCGAGCAGGTCAGGGCCACCGTGGTGCGCCTGGTCGCGCCGGTTGGCGTGGGTGGGCGCGTCGGGCACGTGCGCGGGCCGTCCGGTCGCCATCTCGCGGCGCAGGACCGGCACGACCTCGGTGCCCAGGATCTCGATCTGCTCGAGCACCGTCTCGAGCGGCAGGCCCGCGTGGTCCATCAGGAACAGCTGGCGCTGGTAGTCGCCCACGTGCTCGCGCATCG
>SKLC01000337.1 GCA_007123425.1 Nitriliruptoraceae bacterium | reverse complement strand
GGGTGGGCGGCGCTCGACGTCGGTGATCCGGTCGCGCGGGACGTGGAGCACCGCCGGGCCGCTCGCGCCCTGGCGCACGAGGTGGTCGGCGGCGAGCGCGATCGCCACGGCCCGGTCGTCGTGGCGGCCTGCCCCGTGGTCGAGGCGCACGACCCCGGGGGTGGTCTCGCGGAGGCGGACGTGGGCGCGTTCGTCGAGCAGCGCCTCGTCGGGTGGCAAGGCGAGCAGCCGGTCGCGGAGCAGCGTGTGGAGCGTGACGGCGAGGCGGCCGACGCTCTGCTGCGAGAACGTCACCTCGTCCACGCGGGCCCCTCGGCCGCGGAGACGCTGCGCGAGTCCGGCGGCCTGCCAGGGGTCGAGGAGCAGCCGGGGGCGGTGGTAGGTGCGCCAGAGGTCGAGCAGCGCGGCCTCGACGTCGGCGACCAACTCCGCCCCGGTCACGAGCGCGCCCTTGCGGTGCGAGCCCGCGGAGCGGTCGGCCGCGCCGTGGCCCTGGTGGTCGATCACCACGACCGCCGCGCCGGTGGCCGTGAGCGTCTCGGTGAGCAGCGGCCCGACGCGCTCGGTGTCGTCGGCCCCGTTCGGGTTGAGCCCGTGGCGACCGAGCAGCCGGCCGAGCGAGTTCACCACCACCAGCGCCGGACGGTCCCGGTCGAGCAGCGCCGCGAGCGCGGCGTCGTGCTCGTTGGGCTCCCCGGGCCCGTAGCGGTCGCCGACCGATCCGAGGCGGGTGCTGCCGGGGCGCAGCACCGTCACCCGGGCGCGCTCCTCGGCCGGGAGGCCCATCGCCACGAGCCGCTCGTGGAGGTCGGGCACTCCGTCCTCCCAATCGAGCCAGAGCACCCGGCCGCCTCGGTGGGCGACATCGGCGGTCCACGCGAGGGCGAGGGTCGTCTTGCCGGCTTTCTTGCGAGCGTGGACGATGCTCGTCGTCCTCGGGGAGAGCAGCGGCACGCCGTCCGAGCGGTGACCGATCTCCGGGCGCGTCGCGGGCTCGGTGGGGGGCCGGTCGAGCGTGTGGCCCACGCCCCACGGAGACGGCGGAGCCTCGGGCTCGTCGAGCACCTCGACCACGGGTGCCACCGGGTCGGCACTCGCCGGCTCCGGGGTGGAGGCCGGTGCCGGCTCGGCTGCGCGTTCCTCGACGGGATGCGCGGTCCTCGGGCTGGCGGAGGGCTCGCGATCGTCGATCACCTCGACGCTCATCTCGCCACGGCTCGCGAGGGCGAAGCGATCCGGGCGGGCGCTGCCGTGGGCCCATCCGTCGCGCACGGCGCGCTCCGCCTCCCGGCGGTGCTTCGTGTCCTCGGCCATGCCGGGAGATCCGTCGGGGCGCTCGCTCATCGCCGCCCGCAGCAGCAGCGTGCGGACGCGCTCCTCGTCGGCGAGGGGCCCGAGGTCGGCGGTGCTGGCCCCCGCGGTGACGACACCGGCACGCCGGGAGGCGACGTAGCGGGCCTGCCGCAGCAGCGTGTCGCGCCGGCTCCCGGCACGTGCCTCGCGAACCCGGCGGAGCGCACCGCGCAGCACGCCGTCGGCGAGCGCGGCGGGCTCGGTGACCACCTCGCCGAGCGGTGCATCGGGCTCTCCGGCCTCGTCGCTCTCGGGCGCGTCGGGCTCCGGGGCGCTCTCGGTCGTGGGCGGGTGGAGCAGCGTGAGGAGCGGGGCAGGCATCGGGTGGATCGCCGACCACCGCTCGACGGGCTGGCCGTCTTCGCTCATCCCGACCCCGGCGAAGACGCGCGGCGCGTCGGGGTGCAGCACACGGGCGACGGCATCGTTCGCCCCGTGGTCGGTCGCGTCGAGGTACCACCCGCCCGCGGGGTGGGACGAGCCCGCGACCACGACGTAGCCCGGCAGGTCCACGCCCGCGCGACCATTCCGCGCGGTTCCGGTGCCCAGCGGCGGGACGCGCTCCGCCGGCACGGTCCCGTAGTAGTGCCGTTCGCCGTCGGGGCGACCGCTCGCGACGCGGTAGGTCCCCTCGGCCCATCGACGGGCCTCGGGTCCGGCGCGGTCGAGCAGACGCGCGAAGGTGCGCTCGCCCTCGGGCCCATCGACATCGACGATCACCAGGGCGTCCCCGTCGTCGTTCGGGACCCCTGTGCGGACGCCGAAGTTCGGCGCGGCGTCGTGGCGGACCTCGTGCTCGTCGGCGGCCTCGCGGACCTCGCTCGGCGAGCGGAGGAGAATCCTCCCGTGCCCCTCGCCGGTGGCGGCATCCGAGAGGGGGCTCTTGTCCTGCCGAAGCGGCAGCACCGGCCAGCCGGCGGCCACGAGCGTCGCCGCGACGATCACGCGGTCGGGGTCCTCGGCCGGCGCGAAGCGCACCGGCGCATCGCGCGGAGGGTCGCCCAGGGGTGCCGTCTCGTGCTCGTGTACGCTCATCGCGCCTCGTCCTTCGCCTTCGAGGTCTTCGCGGCCCCCGGTCCGTCCGCCGGGGGTCGCTTGCGTGTACGCCCGGCATGGGCGGCTGTTTCGGGGTGGAAGTCCCCGAGTTGGGAGGTGATGCCCGGCTGAGCCGGAGGCAACTGCGGCATCGTGAGGTGTCGTGGGGAGGAAGCCCGAGGCGAGGCCCCGGACCTGACGAACAGGAATCGCATAGGAGGCATGCCGGCTTGGGTGAGCCAGCACGCGATGGTGAGCCCGTCATCGCCTATGGGTGCGGTGTGTATATGCGGCAGGGCTCGGGGGAT
>SKLC01000018.1 GCA_007123425.1 Nitriliruptoraceae bacterium | reverse complement strand
GTTCCTCGACGTCTACGGCAAGGCGGGCCTGCCCTGCCCCAGATGCGCGACGACGCTGCGCGGCGCGGTCGTGGCCCAGCGCGGCACCACCTACTGCCCGCGCTGTCAGCGACCCTGACGCGTCAGCGGTCCTCGCGACGGCGCAGGTTGCCGGCCACGACCGCGTTCGCGAAGGCCCGGGCCTCGTCCGGGTCGTCGACCCGGACGTGCATCGGCGGGAAGGCGAAGTAGGACAGGATCAGCCGCATGATCACCTCGGCGGCGGCGCGGGGATCCACCCGCCGGAACTCGCCGGACGCGACCCCCGCCTCGATGAGCTCGGTGAATCGCTCCAGGCCCCGGACCACCAGCGGGCCGCCGTCGGCGGTGACGCGCGGCAGCAGCAGCGCCGGCTCCTCGTCCCGGCCGCGGGTGAGCACGGGGTGCTCGACGAAGAAGGCGATGCCCACCAGGAAGGCCGTCTCGAGGCGGGCCGCGGCGGTGCTGTGCTCGGCGACCGCCTCCTCGAGCTCGCGCTCGAACCGCCGTGCCTCGCGCTCGAGGAGCGCATCGACGACATCGTCCTTGTTCGCGAAGTGGCGGTAGAGCGTGGCCTTGCCGGCCCGGGCCTCGCGGGCGATGTCCTCCATCGTGGTGCGCCGGATCCCGGACTCGACGAAGCGGTGCGCGGCCGCGGCGAGCAGCTGCTCGCGGCGGTCGCTGCGGCCCCGGGCGGGGCGCACGGCGGGCTCGGGCTGGTTCACGGGGTCGCTGTCCTCGAAGCTCGTCCGGCGGTGGGTGCGGTCGCGGCGGCGCACGCGGCGCCGCGCACGTCCTGTTCATTGTGCCCCGGCCGGGGGTCGGGTCCCGGCCCGTCCGGGCGGTCGATGCGGCGGTGGACCGGCCTCGACGATGCTGGTCGCGCACGTGGACGACCCCGCGTGCCGCCCGCCCCACCGGGCACGCGAACCTAGCCCCTGGTCGGTTGGCGGCCGGAACCGCCGGCCCGCCACCCGCCGCCGACCCGCCCCTTGTGAAAGGCTCCCATCGTGCTGAGCGCCGTCGTACCCGAGCCGACCTCCTGGCAGGCGGACGCCGCGTGCCACGACGTCGACGCCGACCTGTTCTTCTCCCTGGACGAGCGTGAGCAGCAGCAGGCGCTGGCGGTGTGCGCGTCCTGCCCGGTGCGTCGCGAGTGCCTCGAGCACGCGATCGCCAACGGCGAGCACTACGGCATCTGGGGTGGCACCCGCGAGGGCGAGCGCCGCCGCCTCATGCGGGATCATCGGGCCGCCTGACGCGACCTGGCCGCCGGACGGGCCCGGCCGGCGAGAGACGCCGCTCGAGCCGTGTCGCCGCGGTGTGGTAGAACGAACGTTCGACCCGACGTGACGTTCCCACCGCGAGGCACGCATGGCCCGCCAGCACGCGCTCCAGCCCACGCTGGAGGACCTCGGCACCCCGCTGTTCGACACGACCTTCGTGGTCCTCGACCTCGAGACCACGGGGCTGTCGCCCGACACCGACCGCATCACCGAGATCGGCGCGGTCAAGGTCCGCGGCGGCCGGGTCCTGGGCGAGCTCGCGACCCTGGTCCACCCCCAGCGCTCCATCCCGCCGGCCGTGACCACGGTCACCGGCATCACCGACGCGATGGTCCGCGGCGCGCCACCCGTCGGCGCCGTGCTGCCCGCGCTGCTCGAGTTCCTCGGCGACGCCGTGCTCGTCGCCCACAACGCCCGCTTCGACCTGGCGTTCCTCCGGGCCGCCACCGCGGCCCACGGCTATCCCAGCCCGCAGCCGGTCGTGCTCGACACCGCACGGCTGGCGCGGCGGCTGGTCGCCGACGAGGTGCGCAACCTGCGCCTGGCCACCCTGGCCGGGCATCTGCGGGCGCGCCACCGCCCCGAGCACCGCGCGCTCGCCGACGCCCGGGCGACCGTGGACGTGCTCCACGGCCTCGTCGAGCGGGCCGGGCCGCTGGGCGCGACCACGGTCGAGGACCTCTGCGACCTCGCGCGCTCGACCTCGCAGCGCGCCTTCCGCAAGGTGGACCTCGTCCGCGACGCGCCCCGGGCCCCCGGCACGTACCGCTTCGTCGGCGAGGACGAGGAGGTGCTCTACGTCGGCACCGCCACGGACCTGCGGCGGCGGCTCCGAAGCTACTTCGGCCAGGACCCGCGCCGACGGGTGGCCGACCTCGTGCGCGCCACGGCGCGGGTCGACTGGACCACGACGCCGACCCCGCTGGAGGCCGAGGTCCGCGAGCTGCGGGCCATCCGGGCCCACCGGCCCCGGTTCAACCGGCGCTCGAAGCACCCCGAGCGGGCGGTGCACCTCGCCCTGACCCGCGAGCCGTTCCCGCGGCTGTCGATCGTGCGGCGCCCCCGTCAGGCGCATCTGCTCACCATCGGCCCGATCGGCTCGCGCCGGGTGGCCGAGCAGGCGGCCGAGGCCCTGCAGGAGGCGACGGGGCTGCGACCGTGCACCCTGCGGCTGCGGCGCGCCCAGGATCACGCCGCCTGCGTGCTCAAGGAGCTCGGCAGGTGCGCCGCCGTCTGCGACGGGTCCACCACGGGCGAGGACTATGCCGCCGCGGTCGCTCGGCTGACCGCGGCGTGCGACGATCCGGCGGAGGTGCTCGAGCAGCTGACGGCCCGCATGCGGGAGCTGAGCGGCCGACGGCGCTACGAGCACGCCCAGCAGCTGCGGACCCGGCG
>SKLC01000091.1 GCA_007123425.1 Nitriliruptoraceae bacterium | reverse complement strand
GAGGCCCCGCCGGTCGTGGCCGACGACCACGACCGTGCGGGCCCCGAGGCGGGCCATGGCCGCGAGCGCCGCCGGATCGTCCTCCCCGGCCCAGTCGCCGCGCAGCTCGAGGTGCTTGTCGAAGGCGGTGACGAGCAGGTCGCGAGCCGAGGGCCGATCGGGCCGCCGGGCCCGCTGCACCGCGTCCCAGGCGTCGTGCTCGACGATCGGCTCCTCGACCGGCTGCCGGGTGGGCAGCTCCCCGTCGCGGTGCGTCGGGTGCAGCAGGCGTGCCCACCGGGCCAGCGCCGCGAGCGGGGCGGCCGGGTCCACGACGTCGTCGACGAGTCCTGCGGCCAGGGCCGCCTCCGCGGTGTGGGATCCCTCGCCGACGGGCCGGCCCGTGACGGTCTCGACCACCCGCGGCCCGGCGAAGCCGATGGTGGCGCCGGGCTCGGCGAGCCGGACGTCGGCCAGGGAGCCGTAGGAGGCCAGCACCCCACCGGTCGTGGGGTGGCGCAGCAGCGCGATGCTCGGCACCCCCGCGTCACGCAGCCGACGGATGCCCTCGGCCGCGCGTCCCATCTGGACCAGCGACCCCATCCCCTCCTGCATGCGCGCGCCACCAGAGGCGGTCACCGCCACGAACGGCAGGCGCCGCTCCACGGCGACGGCCATGGCGCGGGCCACCCGCTCGCCGTGGGCCCGGCCCATCGATCCGCCGAGAAAGTCGAAGGCGCCCACCGCCGCGACCACCTCGACGCCCTCGAGATCGGCGGTGCCGACCTCGACCGACTCGTCGGCGTCCGACCGCTCGCGGGCACGGGCCAGCTGCGCGGGGTAGCCGGGGAAGCCCAGCGGGTCCTCGGCGGGGTGGGGGACGTCGAGCGGCGTGAGGTCGACCGACCCCAGCCGCGCGCCGGCCCCGGAGCGGGTCACGGGGGGCATCACGGGCTCCTGCCAGCGTCCATCCGGACAACGAGTGAACCACGTGGAAGGCTCGACCTCCCAGGGCGGGGCCCGCAGCCGGGGCCCCGCGCGTCACTATGCTCGATGTCGACGTGTCCGAGCAGCGAACAGGGCAGGAGTCCGTCGTGGGAGAGTTCGTCCACCTCGAGGTCGACGAGGAGCGCCGGGTCGGCACGATCCGCCTCGACCGGCCCAAGATGAACGCGCTGTCACGCCAGGTGTGGCGCGAGATCGAGCAGGCCGCGACCGAGGCCGGTGAGCGCGACGACGTGGGCGCGGTCGTGGTCTGGGGCGGGGAGCGGGTCTTCGCCGCCGGCGCGGACGTCAAGGAGTTCCCCGAGTGGAGCTACCAGGACGCCCGTGAGATCGGCACGGACCTGCAGCGCAGCCTCGACACGCTCGCCCGGCTGCCCAAGGTGACCATCGCAGCCGTCAACGGCTACGCGCTCGGCGGCGGGTGCGAGCTCGCCCTGGCCTGTGACCTGCGGTTCGTCGCCGAGGACGCCAGGCTCGGCCAGCCCGAGATCCTGCTGGGGATCATCCCGGGCGCGGGCGGGACCCAGCGCCTGCCGCGGCTGGTGGGGCTCTCGCGGGCCAAGGAGCTGATCTTCTCCGGGCGGCAGGTCAAGGCCGACGAGGCGCTGCGGATCGGCCTCGCCGACCACGTGGTGGAATCCGGGGAGGTCTACGAGGCGGCCGTGGAGGCGGCGGCGGGCTATGCCGCGGGCCCCTACGCCCTGGCGCTGGCCAAGCGCGCCATCGAGGACGGCACCGAGCTGCCCCTGGACCAGGCGCTGCGGCTCGAGCGCGACCTGTTCGCCGAGTGCTTCGCCACCGAGGACGCCCGCACCGGGGTCGCGAGCTTCCTCGAGCAGGGCCCCGGCAAGGCCACCTTCGAGGGCCGCTGAGCAACCTCGTGGCGGGCGGGGGCACCGTCGCCCCGTGCTCGCTCCGCTGCGCGCCGGCCGTACCGATGCTGCCCGATGGTGCGCACCTGTGGACACCTGGTCACGAATGACTAGTCTGCCAGGGACCGTCGCCGCGGTCCCTCGCGGCGTGGATCGTGTGCCGTGGCTGGCGCGCTGTCGCCGGCCGAGGGGAGGACGACCGTGCAAGCACATGTGAGGATCCGCCGCATGGCGCTGGTCTGCGCCGGGGCGCTGGCCATCATCCCGCTCACCGCAGGGCCTGCGGCCGCGCAGTCGCTCGAGGACCTCGAGGACCTGTTCGACGTGGGCGACGAGGCCGGGGAGGGCGACGACGGGGGAGAGGACGACGGCACGCCGCTCGATCCCATCCTCGATCCCCTCGCGGAGGTCCTGGACCCCGACCAGCTCGACGGGCTCCCCGGTGACGACGACGGCGAGGAGGGCGACGGCACGCCGCTCGATCCCATCCTCGATCTGCTCGACCCGGAGCAGCTCGACGAGCTCGGCGACCTGCTCGACCCCGGTGCGCTGTGCGACCTGCGCGACGAGGCACCCGAGGAGCTCGACGCGGTGCTGGACGCGCTCGACATGGTGCTCGACGAGGTGTGCCCGCCCGAGGAGGAGCCCGAGGAGGACGACGAGGACCGTGACGATCCCACCTCGCCGGGAGCACCGGACGAGGACGAGCTCCCGGATGACGCCGCGGACGCCGCCCCCGGTGGCGAGCTCCCCCAGACCGGTGGGCTCGCCGGCCTGACCGGACTCGCGCTGCTGGGTGCGGGTGCGGCGCTGCGGCGCCTGCGCGGGACGGACGAGGACATCGCCTGAAG
>SKLC01000125.1 GCA_007123425.1 Nitriliruptoraceae bacterium | reverse complement strand
CCCCACGTGCCGACGAGGAGCAGCGAACGTGTCCCACGTCTACAAGAAGATCGAGCTGGTCGGATCGAGCAAGGACGGCGTCGACGACGCGATCCGCCGCGCGGTCCAGAAGGCCGGCGAGTCCGTGCGCAACCTCGACTGGTTCGAGGTCAAGGAGATCCGGGGCTGGATCAAGGACGGCGAGCCACAGCACACGCAGGTGACGCTGCAGGTCGGCTTCCGTATCGAGGGCGACACGGAGGTCGGGTGAGCCACCACGACCTGGTGACACGCCGCCGACGCGATGCCGGTGCGCGGTGGGGAGCCCGCCGCAGCCCGCAGCGGGGCGGGCAGGCACGATCGACAGCCCGGTGAGTGGCCGGATATGCTCCCGGGTGAACGATTCTTCGGGAGCGCAGGCGATGTCGGTGTGCCACGTGAGCGGCGAGAGCCCCGCCACGCGTGCACGCGTCGGCATCGCCATCATCATCGGATCGCTCCCGTAGCCGGTGCGAGCCGGGCTGCGGGAGCGGCCCGGCATCTCGGTCCGCTCACCGTCCCGGCCCACGAGACTGGGAAGGACCCCGCGTGAGCACCCACACCACCAGCGCCGGCGATGCGCCGCTGCCCGCCGGCCGGCCGGGCCTGGACATCTACGACACGACCCTGCGCGACGGGACCCAGCGCGAGGGCGTCGCGCTCTCGGTCGAGGACAAGCTCCGTGTCGCCCAGCGGATGGACGAGCTGGGGGTCGCCTACATCGAGGGCGGCTGGCCGGGGGCCAACCCCAAGGACACCGAGTTCTTCCGCCGCGCCGCCCAGGGCGAGCTGGGGCTCGAGCACGCCACGCTCGTCGCCTTCGGCATGACCCGCGCACCGGGCAAGGCGGTGGACGAGGATCCGCTGCTGCGGGCGCTGCTCGACGCCGACACCGAGGCGATCTGCCTCGTCGGCAAGTCCTGGGGCTACCACGTCGACGAGGCGCTGGGCGTGCCGCGAGGGGAGAACCTCGCGATGGTGGCCGAGTCGGTCGCCCACCTGCGCGAGCAGGGGCGGCGGGTCTTCTTCGACGCCGAGCACTTCTTCGACGGGTTCGCCCGCGACGAGGCCTATGCGCGCGAGGTCATCGCCGCCGCTGCCGACGCCGGCGCCGAGGTGGTGGTGCTGTGCGACACCAACGGTGGGGTGATGCCCTGGGACGCGGCGCCGATCGTGCGCGAGCTCGTCGAGCGGCTGCCCTGCGACGTGGGCCTGCACTTCCACGACGACGGCGGGTGCGCCGTGGCCAACTCCCTGCTGGGCATCGAGGCGGGGGCGGTCCACGTCCAGGGCACGGCCAACGGGCTCGGCGAGCGGTGCGGCAACGCCAACATCTTCACGATCATGGCCGACCTGCAGCTCAAGCGCGGCCTGCAGGTGGTCCCGCCCGACCGGCTCGAGCGACTGACCGACGTCAGCCACCACGTCGCGGAGCTGTGCAACCAGTCGACGCCGTCGGTGGCCCCCTATGTCGGCCACACGGCGTTCAGCCACAAGGCGGGCCTGCACGCCTCGGCGCTCGCCAAGGCGCCCGACATGTACAACCACATCGATCCCGAGGTGGTGGGCAACCGTCAACGGCTGGTCGTCAGCGAGCTGGCGGGCCGCTCCAACATCGTGCTCAAGGCCAAGGAGCTCGGGATCGACGTCACCGACGACCAGGCCCGCGATGTCCTGGCCGAGGTCAAGCGCCGGGAGTCGGAGGGGTGGACCTTCGAGGCCGCCGACGCCTCCTTCGAGCTGCTGCTGCGGCGCGTGACGGGGATGCTGCAGCCCTCGCACGAGCCGTTCCGCTCGCGCCACTACCGCGTGACCGTCTCCGGTGGGAGCGAGGCCGGCGGGTCCGCCTTCGGCGACCTCGACGCCAACGAGGTCACCGCCCGGTCCCACACCGACGCCGAGTCGCGGCTGGCGGAGGCGATCATCGCCGTCGAGGTCGACGGGATCCGGCGCTTGGGCGCGGGCGAGGGCAACGGCCCGGTCGACGCGCTCGACCACGCCTTCCGCAACGCCGTCAACGGCACCTGGCCGCAGCTCGACCGGGTGCACCTGTCCGACTTCAAGGTGCGCATCCTCGAGGCCGAGGCCGGCACCGACGCCGTCACCCGGGTCCTGGTGACCTCCACCGACGGCCACGAGGTGTGGGATACCGTGGGGGTGCACGCCAACGTGGTCGAGGCCTCCTGGTTCGCGCTCTCCGACGCCTACACCTACGCGATCAAGCGGGTCGACTGGAGCGCCTGACCGTGATCGGCGGGCGCCGGCGCGCCCTCGACCAGGGACCGGGGGCCGGTCACGGACCTGGGGCAGGCACGGCCGCCGGCAGGTCGGGGGCGTGCGCGTGGTCGTCGCTCTGACATCCGGTGGGTGCGAGGTGCACGGGCTGCAGGCCCGCCGCGCGGGCGCCGACCACGTCGTAGGTCACCGTGTCGCCGACGTACAGGCACCGCTCGGCGGCCACGCCGAGCGCCTCGAGCGCGGGCGCGAAGATCCCGGGGTCGGGCTTGGCCACCCCCACGACCGCGGAGTCGACCACCGCGGCGACCTCGAGCCCGTCGCCCGCGCCGGCCTGGGCCAGCCCGTGCCGTCGCAGCGACTGCTCGACGGTCCCGTCGGAGTTGCTCACCACCGCGACCGGCAGCCCCCGCGACTCCAGGGCCGCCAGCCCCGCCCGGGCCCACGGGGTGGGGTGG
>SKLC01000287.1 GCA_007123425.1 Nitriliruptoraceae bacterium | reverse complement strand
CGGGGCCTCGTCGTCCTCGGGCGGGGCGTCGAGCTCCACGGGCGTCACCGCGGCCAGCCGCCCGGCCTCGTGGCCCTCGAGCCAGCCGCGCGCCCGGTCCGCGTCGGGGTAGCGCGCCACCAGCTCGTGGAACGCCGGCGAATGGTCGGCCTGGAGCAGGTGCGCCAGCTCGTGGACGAGCAGGTAGTCGCGCACGAACCCGGGGTAGGCGGCGACCTTGCGGCTGATCCGGATCTCCCCGGTGCTCGGCGTGCAGGAGCCCAGCCGCTGGGTCATCCGCCCCGACCAGCGCACCGAGGTGGGGCGCACCCCGTCGAGGTAGCGGTCGGCGAGCTGCCGGGCCCGGCGCTGCAGCTGCGCGTCGCCGCCCAGCGCCTCGGCGCGCGCCCGGCCGGTGGTCTTGCGCACCAGCTCGGCGACCATGCGCTCCTCCTCCTCGCGGGGCGTCCCCGCGGGAAGGCGCACCACCACCACGCCGTCACGCGCGGCGGCGGAGGCGGTGCGCCGACGCCGGGCGCTGCGGTGGATCTCCAGGGGCGGACGGCCGGCCGCGGCGGGGCGGTGTTCGATCTCCATGGACGCTCCTCGTGGCAGATTCGACGTGCTGCCCGCCGGTGGGCGACGGGCAGATAGCACATGGACGCCCGGTGGCCCCCGGTGATGGGGATCCTCGTGCGAGCCCCGCACGAAGCCGAGCGACCGCCCCAGATCCGTGGGATCCACAACGTGTGGAGGGCCCTGTGGATGCCCGCTCGCGGACAGGGCCCACCCCACCTGCGGCGATGCACGAGAGCGTGCCTGAAGGCCGCGACGGTGCCCGGAGCGTGTCCACACCGTTTCCACAGTGATCCCCACACTCGTCCCCAGGCACTGTGGACGGCAGGGTGGACGATCCCGACGAGCGCGCCGTACGGTGCTCGCAGGAGATCCCCAGCCACGACCGCGATCGCTCCACGGGGAAGGGAGCGCGAGCGGCACCGGGCTGGGGATCTCTGTGTGTGTGCGTCGCGCTCCCGGCCAGGGTCGGGGCACGCCACCCGGAGGTAGGCTCGCGGCCGACCCTGTGCTTGCTAGGAGCCGCTCGTGGCCGATGCCCACGCCGCCGCATTCTTCGACCTCGACCGCACCCTGATCAGCGGGTCGTCGGCCGCCTACTTCGGCGTCGCCGCCTGGCGCAACGGGCTCATCCCCGGGCGCGACCTGCTCCGCGACGCGGTCAACGCCGCGACCTTCCGGGTCGCCGGCGCGACCGACGAGCGCTCCGAGGCCGTGCGTGACCGCATCCTGGGCGCGGTCGAGGGCATCGAGCAGGAGCAGCTGAGCAGCCTCAACGAGGAGATCGTGCCCCGGGTCCTGGAGAGCGTGCGGCCCGAGTCCCGCGGCCTGATCGACATGCACCACGAGGCCGGGCGCGACTGCTGGATCGTCTCCGCCTCCCCGATCGAGCTGGTCGAGCCGCTGGCGTCCGCGCTGGGGATGGAGGGCGCCCTGGCCACCCGCTCCGAGGTCGTCGACGGGCGCTACACCGGCCGGCTCGACGGGCCCTTCGTCTACGGGGAGGGCAAGGCCGAGTCGATCGAGAAGCTCGCCGGCGAGCGCGGCTACGACCTGCGCCTGTCCTACGCCTACAGCGACTCCGCGAGCGACCTGCCGATGATGGAGATGGTGGGCCATCCGGTCGCGGTCAACCCCGACGGCCCGCTGGAGTCGGTGGCGCACCAGCGCGGCTGGCCGATCGTGATCTTCGCCCGCCGCACCAAGCAGGTCGTCAAGACCACCACCGCCGTCGGGGGCGCGGCCGGCCTGGCCGCCGCGACCTATGCACTGGGGCGACGACACGGGCGCATCTCCGCCGAGGCCGCGCGCGGACGCCACCTGCTGCCGTGGACGTGACGGACGGCGTCGGACCGGTCCGCATCGGGCCGAGCCAGCACCTCGACGACCTCCTCGCCGAGGTGGACCGCCTCGCGGACCGGATCCGCGAGGCCGGCGAGGACGAGCGCACCCGACTGGGCTGCGAGCGCACCGACGCCGCGGCCCTGGCCACGCTGCAGCTCGACGGCTCGCGGCTGCAGACCCTCCCCGACCTCGAGCACGTCGCCGCGCCGGTCGACCCCGGGCCCGGGCGCGCCTCCCGCGGCACCTGGCTGGATGCGATGCAGGCGCTGGATGACGAGCCCGACGAGCAGCTGCAGGCCCTCGAGGTGCTGGGCGCCCGCGCCGGGCTGGGGTCCGACGACCTCGCCCGGCCGCTGCGCACCCGCACCCGCGCCGCGCTGGAGGAGCTGCACCGGCGGCTGACCCACGGGCTGGTCGCCGACGACCGCGCGGGGCGGCCCCGGGAGCTCGAGCAGGCGGTCCACGACGCCAGCACGGGCCGCATCCTCTACTTCGCCTCCGACCCGGCCGCCATCGACGGCGAGCTCGAGCGCCTCGCCGCGTGGATGGCCGACGTGGCCGAGGGCGTGCACCCGGTCGTGGCCAGCGGAGTGCTCCATCTCGAGGTGCTGCGCATCCACCCGTTCGACGCCGCCAACGGGCGATTGGCCCGGACCGCGGCGCGGCTGGTGCTGCGGGCCGGCGGGCTCGATCCCGACGGGCTGTCCTGCCCCGAGCCGGAGCTCGGCGCGGACGCGCTGGGCTACTACGAGGAGGTGGCCCGCACCGCGCGCCGGGGGGAGGCCGCGATCTGGCTCGAGCGCTGGGCCGAGGCCGT
>SKLC01000165.1 GCA_007123425.1 Nitriliruptoraceae bacterium | reverse complement strand
GGCAGTACCTCAACTCCTCGCTGGCCAAGGTCGAGGCGCTGCGCAGCGGCTACGACGAGGCGATCATGCTCTCCGAGGACGGCTTCGTCGCCGAGGGCACCGGCGAGAACCTCTTCGTGGTGCGCGACGGGGTGGTGCTCACCCCGCCGCTGTCGGACGGGCCGCTCGGCGGGATCACGCGCGCGGCCGTGATGGAGATCGCCCGCGACCTCGGCGTCGACGTGCACGAGACCAGCCTGGTGCGCACGGACCTGTTCCTGGCCGACGAGATCTTCCTGACCGGGACCGCCGCGGAGATCACCCCCGTGCGGGAGGTGGACGGCCGTGAGATCGGCCCCCGGGGCCCGATCACCGAGCAGATCCAGGCGACCTTCATGGACGCGGTGCGGGGCCGGATCGATCGCTACAAGGGCTGGCTGACGTTCGTCGACGGCTGAGCGCGCCCGCGCTCGTCGGCCCGGGGGCGTTGGTTGCCAGGGAGGTCGGATCATGGCGTCCGTTCGTGCCAGGCTGATGCGGACAGCGCTGGTCGGTGCGCTGGAGGTGCTGCGCCGTACCAACGACGCGGGGGCCCCGGGCCCCGACCTGGCCCCCGAGCAGCTCGAGGCGTACGCCCTGCAGGCGCACGAGCGCATGGAGGCGCTCGGCGAGCGGCTCACGCCCCGCACCCGGGTGTCCTGGCACGAGGTGCCCTCGATGGGCACCGTCGGAGGCGAGTGGGTCGAGGACGAGCGGGTCGCCGCCGACGACCGGGTGGTCCTGCACCTGCACGGCGGGGCCTTCGTCATCGGCTCCCCTCGCAGCCACCGGGGTTTGGCATCGTCGCTGTCGCGCACCTCGCGGTCGGCGGTCGTCCTGCCGGAGTACCGGCTCGCGCCGGCGAACGTCTTCCCGGCGGCGCTGGAGGACGCCATGGGCGCCTACCGGTGGCTGGTGGAGGACCGCGGGTTCCGGCCGGGCCGGATCGCCGTCTGCGGTGACTCCGCGGGCGGCGGGCTGGGCCTGTCGCTGCTGGTGCGCCTGCGTGACGAGGGCTTCGAGCTGCCCGCCTGCTACGTCGGGATGTCGCCCTGGACCGACCTGGCCGGCACCGGGCCCGCCCTGGTCGAGCTCGACGAGCTCGACCCCTGGCTCGTCGCGGAGATGATGGGGCCGGTGGCGCGCATGTACGCCGGCGACACGCCGCTGGACGACCCGAGGGTCTCCCCGCTGTACGCCGACCTCACCGGCCTCCCGCCGATGCTGGTGCACGTCGGTACCCACGAGATCCTGCTCGACGACGCCCGGCGCCTGGTCGCCCGTGCCCGTGACGCCGGGGTGGACGCGTCGCTGGGGACCTTCGAGGAGATGTGGCACGTCTTCCAGGCGTTCCCGGGGCTGCCCGAGACCCGGCGGTCGCTGCGCGAGATCGGGGCGTTCATCCGGCGGTGCACCGTGCCGCCCGAGCGGCTGGCCGCCTGACGGGACCCCAGGAGCCGTGATGGCCTCGACGATGCCCCCCGACCGCATCGAGCCCGGCGAGGAGCTGGCCTTCGCCCGCGCGGTGATGCGGCAGTTCCACGAGGACGCCACCGAGGCGCAGCTGTCCCGATGGCTGCCGGTGCTGCGCCGTGGAGACTTCCGCGGCTGGCAGGTGCGCGACGGCGACGAGGTGGTGGGCACCTACGGCGCGTACGCCACCAGCGTGTCCGTGCCCGGGGGTGGGCGGCTGCCCGCCGCGGGCGTGACCACCGTGGGCGTGGCCCAGACGCATCGGCGCCGCGGGCTGCTGCGCGCGATGATGGACGCCGGCCTCGACGAGGCGGTCGAGCACGGGGAGCCGGTGGCGCTGCTGTGGGCGTCGGAGTCGGCGATCTACCCGCGGTTCGGGTTCGGGGCGGCGGCGCCGAGCGTGGTCCACCGCATCGACCGGGGCGCCGCGTTCCACGACCCGGTGGACCATGCGCTCGTGCGCTCCGCCACCATCGCCGACGTCGAGCGGGACTGGCCGGCGATCTTCGAGCGGCTGCGCGACGAGCGCGGCGGCTGCGTCACGCGCAACGAGCCGCAGTGGCGGCTCGATCTGATCGAGGACCCCGAGGACGAGCGCGGCGGCGCGACCGGGCGGCGCCTGGTCCACGTGCCGGGGCGTGGCTACGCGGCCTACCGGGTCAAGCCCGACCGCGAGCCCGCCCTGCTGCCCGGCGGTGAGGTCCTGCTCCAGGAGCTGATCGCGACCGATGCACAGGCGGAGGCGGCGCTGTGGCAGCACGTCTGCGACATCGACCTCACCTCCCGCGTGGTCGCGTGGCTGCGGCCGCCCGACGACGCGGTCACCGAACTGCTCGTCGACCCCCTGCGCGCGCGCACCTCGGTGGGCACGCCGCTCTACGCGCGGCTTCTCGACGTGGCCGCGTGCTTCGAGGCCCGGGCCTACGCCGCCGAGGGGCAGGTCACCGTGGCCGTCGAGGACCCGACACGGGACCAGTCGGGCACCTACCGGCTCGAGGCCCACCCGGAGGGCGGGCGGATGCGGCGCACCGGTGACGCTCCGGAGCTGACCATGACCGTGGACGTGCTCGGAGCGCTGTGGCTTGGCGGGAGGTGTGCCACGCAGCTGCTCGCGGCGCGCCGACTCCGGCAGCACGCCGCCGGCGCCGCGGCGCGGCTCGATCGGCTCCTGGCCGTCGACCGGGCCCCCTGGACGCCGTTCGAGTTCTAGGCGCGTGGTGGGCGTGC
>SKLC01000226.1 GCA_007123425.1 Nitriliruptoraceae bacterium | reverse complement strand
TGCTGGGCCTCGAGGTGGTGCTGGCCGACGGCCGGGTCGTGCGGCTCGGCGTGCCCGTGGTGCCCCGCGGCGCCGGGACCGGCCTGTCGGGTGGCGCCAGCGCGATCGACGGCGGCATCACGCTGTCGACCGAGCGGCTGCGCGACCTCGAGATCGACCCCGCCACGATGACGGCCACGGTGGGCCCGGGACTGCTCAACGCCGAGGTGAAGGCGGCCGCCGCCGAGCACGGCCTGTGGTACCCGCCGGACCCGTCGTCGTTCCAGATCTGCTCCATCGGCGGCAACCTCGCCACCAACGCCGGCGGGCTGTGCTGCGTGCGCTATGGCGTGACCACCGACTACGTGCTGGCCCTCGAGGTGGTGCTGGCCGACGGTCGGCTGGTGCGCCTGGGCGGCGGCACGATCAAGGACGTCGCCGGCTACGACCTCAAGCGGCTGTTCGTGGGCTCCGAGGGCACGCTCGGGGTGATCACCCAGGCCACGCTGCGGCTGCGGCCGGCCCCGCCGCCACTCGCCACGGTCGTGGCGACCTTCGCCGACCTCGCCGACGCCGGGCGCGCGGTGGGCGAGGTGACCTCGAGCCTGCGACCGAGCGCGCTGGAGCTGATGGACCGCGCCGCGATCCGTGCGGTGGAGGCGGCACGCCCGATGGGCCTGGACACCGACGCCGCGGCGCTGCTGCTGGGCCAGGGCGTGGCCGGCACCGACGAGCCCGAGCGGCTCGCCGCGGCGTGCGAGCGCGCCGGCGCCACGTTCGTGGCCACGACCGACGACGCCGACGAGGGCGAGCAGCTCATGACCGCCCGGCGTGTCGCGATCCCCTGCGTGGAGCGGCTGGGCACGGTCATGATCGAGGACGTCGGGGTGCCGGTGCCCCGCATCCCGCAGCTGCTCACCGCCGTGGCCGAGGTGGCTGGCCGCCATGCGACCGACATCCCCGTCATCGGCCACGCCGGCGACGGCAACTTCCACCCGCTGGTGACCTTCGACCCGGCCGACGCCGAGGCCCGCGCCCGGGCGGAGGCGGCCTTCGACGAGGTGATGGACGTCGCGCTGGCGCTCGGCGGCACCATCACCGGCGAGCACGGGGTGGGCTCGCTCAAGTCGCGGCACCTCGGGGCGCAGCTCGGCGACGACGTCATGGAGCTCTCGCGCCGCGTCAAGCAGGCCCTGGACCCACAGGGGATCCTCAACCCCGGCAAGTGGGTGTGAGCCACCCACCGGGGTGGGGCCGTGTCCTCACTCCTCGATGGGCTCGATGTCGAAGGGCAGCATCTCCGAGATCTCGTCGTGCATGGCCACCAGCTCCTCGCGGCTCTGGGCGCCCGCAGTGATGGTGCCGATGTCGTAGCGGTAGCTGGACTGGTCGGCGAGGTCCGAGAGCCGGTCGCCGGGCTTGACGGCGATGTCGACGTGGGTCTCCGGGAAGCGCTCGGCGACCCGTGCGATGTCCTCGTCGCTCGGCGCGTGGCGGACGATGCCGTCGGCCATCTGTGAGGTGTAGAGGAAGAGCTTGCCGGCCACCTCGAAGGGGCCGCGCCCCTCGGGCAGGACCGGTCGCTTGCCGAGCGCGACCGCGACCGCCGCCTCGTGGTTGGACATGCCGTCGACCTTGGCGAGCAGGTCGGCGTGCGACTGCGAGATGCGGGTGTTGACCTCGATCAGCCACAGCTTGTCGGCGTCCTCGTCCCACATGAACTCGACGTTCCAGCAGCCGCTGTCGTAGCCGATGTGGCGCAGGTACTGCTCCGAGGTGGACGCCATCCGCGTCTGGATCTCCTCGGGGAGGCTGGCGGGGTACTCGTAGCGGGCGAAGTGGGCGCCGCGCTCGTCCTTGGGCGAGTCGAACACGCCGTGGACGGAGAACTCCCCCTCGAACATCGTGCCCTCGATCGTGGCCTGCTGGCCCGAGACGATCTGCTCGGCCAGGCAGGTGTTGCCCGAGTCGGCGGTGATCTGCTCGGGCAGCCGGGCCATCGCCAGCGCCTCGTTGAACGGGTCGCCGATGTCGCGGATGCCCTCGCGGATCTGCGGGATCGCCTCGTGGAAGTCGTCCGGCGAGGAGACCTTGAAGCCCAGCTGCGAGGAGTGGGACTTCACCGGCTTGATCCAGAAGGGGTACTCGCAGCCGATCCCCTCGAGCGCGTCGTCGTCGAAGGGATCGAAGGCGGCGAAGTCCGGCGTGGCGTCGGGAACGCTGGCGCGCTGGGCGAGGCGGCTCCAGTGCTTGTGCTCGCAGGCCAGCACCGACTCCAGGCTGGGAGCGGGCATGCCGTACTCCGCGGCCAGGACCGGGACCAGCACGCTGGTGGGGAAGTCCCAGTGGGCGATGATCGCATCGACGCTGCCGTCGAACTCCGCGAGCTCGGCCCGCGCCCGCTCGAGCAGCGCGGTGAAGCCGTTCTCGGGGCGCGTGACCTCCTCGGGGGCCAACAGCTGGAGGAAGTTCAGGCCGCTGGCGGCCGTGATGGTCTCGAGCTCGCCCCGCTGGAACTCGTCGAGTCCCAGGACGAACACGTTCCGTGTGAGCTGCGTCGCCTGCTCTGTCATGGGTTCTCGACTCCTGATCCGGGGCGGCCTCACGACTCGGCGCTGGGGCATGGGACGTGCAGGGTGCCCTCCGGCAGGCGCCGCACGGCACTGCGGGGTGGCCGCCCGGCCGGGGACAGCTCGGCCGCGACCGCACGGCCACGCGCAGTTGCAGGCGCCGCACCGGGC
>SKLC01000020.1 GCA_007123425.1 Nitriliruptoraceae bacterium | reverse complement strand
GCTCGTCGTCCCCGGAGAGCACCTGGGTGCGCTCGGCGCCGCCGGAGGCGACCGCGACGGTGGCGGACTCGGTCGGCGCCGGTGCGGCATTGGGCCCGTCGAGCAGCGCCGCGCGCATCGCCGCTGCACCGGAGTGGCGCTCACCGGGCTCCTTGGCCAGCGCCCGGCGCACGACGGCGGCGAGGTCGTCGGGGGTCTCCGGCCGACGCTCGGTGATCTCGGGCACGGGCTCGTTGCGGTGCGCGTAGGCGATCGCGAGCGGCTCACCGTGCGTGAAGGGCGGATCCCCCGCGAGCAGCGCATAGAGCAGGCAGCCCACGCTGTAGACGTCGGAGGCGGGGCTCGGCGGCTGCCCGACGATGAGCTCCGGGGCGAGGTAGGTGGGCGTGCCCATCAGCGAGCCGGTGGCGGTGATGTCAGCGCTGGCGTCGTCGAGCGCCTTGGCGATGCCGAAGTCGGAGAGCTTCACCCCGCCGGCGTCGGGCAGCAGCACGTTGCCCGGCTTGACGTCACGGTGGACCATCCCCGCGCCGTGCGCCGCCTCGAGCCCGTCGAGCACGCCGACGGTGATGGACACCGCCTCCTCGACGTCGAGGGGCCCGTCCTCGTGGAGCAGCTCCGCCAGGGAGCGGCCCCGGACCAGCTCCATCACGAGGTAGGGCTGCCCGTCGTCGTCGCCGGTGTCGTAGACCGCGACGACGTTGGGGTGGTGGAGACGCGCCGCCGCGCGCGCCTCGCGCAGGAACCGCTGCCGGGTGGTCTCGTCGGCGTCGCGGGATACCAGCTTGACGGCCACGTCGCGGCCCAGCACGCGGTCGTGTGCGACCACGACGCGGCCCACACCACCGGAGCCCAGCTGCTCGCCGAGCTCGTACCGTCCTGCCAGCACCGTCACACGTCACCTCACCTGCCTCGGAGAGGCTAACCCCGCCGGTCGAGGTCGCGCCGCGGTACCTCCGGCCACGACCGGACGCGGTCCTCAGCGAGGGCGAGCCACCGAGGTTGACGCCGTCATCCAGCCATGACGCTGGGCAGGTAGAGCACGATAGAGGGAAAGGCGATCAGCACGGCGAGCGTGAGGACGTCGAGCAGGAGGAAGGGGGTCACCCCTTCATAGACCTGCCCCAGGGTGATCGGGACCGGGGACGCACTCTTGACCACGTACACGTTGAGCCCGACCGGCGGGGTGATCAGCCCGATCTCGACGAGCTTGATCGTGATGACGCCGAGCCAGATCGGGTCGTACCCGGCACCCACGAGGATCGGGAACATCAAGGGCAGGACCAGCACCATGATCGAGAACGCCTCGAGGAACATCCCCAGGACGACGACCACCACCATGAAGACCAGCAGGTAGGCGAACGGCGGCAGATCGAAGCCCAGCAGCGTCTGCGAGATGTCCTGGACGAATCCCGAGTAGCCGAGGAAGCGCGCGAAGAACGCGCCGCCGACGATGATCAGCAGGATGGTCGCCGTCGTGCTACCGGTCTCGCGCAGGCCCTCCCAGATCCCTCGGAAGCCGTAGCGGCGCTGGATCAGCCCCAGCGCGAACGCGGCGAACGCACCCACGGCACCCGCCTGGGTGGGCGTGAAGTACCCCGCGTAGATGCCGCCCATCACCAGCAGGAAGACCGCCACGGCGGCCCACAGCGGCACGATCGAGCGGAACCGCTCCCGCCAGGTGACCGACAGGTCCAACCGTGGGGAGAGCTCGGGCTTGTTGACCACCCGAAAATAGATCCCGCCGATGTAGACGAGCATGGACAGCAGGCCGGGGAGCAGGCCCGCGACGAGCAGAGCCGCCACCGACTGCTCGGTGATGATGCCGTAGATGACCAGCAGCAGGCTCGGGGGGATCAGGCTCGCCAGCGTGCCCGAGGCGGCGATGCAGCCCACCGCGAGGCTCTTGGCGACGCCATGGCGCACCATCTCGGGCAGCGCGACGCGGCTGAACATCGCGGCGTTGGCGACGGAGGATCCCGTCACCGCCCCGAACGCAGCCGAGCCCACGGTCGTCGCGATCGCCAGCCCCCCGCGGATCCGCCCGAGCCACAGGTAGGCGGCTTGGTACATGTCGCCGGTGAACCCGGCCCGGTAGAAGAAGGAGCCCATCATGATGAACATGGGCACCACGGCGAGCGTGTACACGGCGCTGGAGTTGTAGGGGATCGTGCGCAGCTGCGCCCAGGCTGCGGTGTCGCCGACCACCAAGAACATGCCGAGCAACCCGGCCGCCCCCAGCGCGACGCCGATGTGCACACCGGCAGCGAGGAAGAGCAGCAGGATCAGGAAGACCGCAACCGTCATGGGCTCCATCAGCGGTCCTCCTCGGCGTGCTCGTCGCCGGGATCGTCGCCCTCCTCGTGGTCCTCCCCGCGGATCGCATCAGTGACGTGGTCCGCCAGGTCGACGGCCATCTGGAGGATGAGCAGGATCGAGCCACCGAAGATCACGAACTTCGCCGGATACAGCGGGAAGCGGACGATCCCCGCTGCCGCCTCACCGATCTGGTAGCTGGACATCGCGAAGTCCCAGGCCTGCCACGCGAGCAACGCGAAGAAGATGATGACCACGAGGTCGTTGAAGACGTCGAGGAGAGCTCGCACCCGGGGCCGGGCGGTGGCGTACAGCAGCTCCACACGCACGTGACCCCGTTGGCGCTGCACATAGGCCAGCGACCCGAACACGATGACGGCCATCAGGTTGGTGGCCCCCTCGACGGCCCCGGGGACGGGACGATCCAGCAGCCTCCCTCCGAGCGCGTCTGCGGCGCTGGCGATCATGCTGATGAAGATGGCGAGGCCGACCAGCGCCATCACGAACGTCCCCAGGACGTCGATAGCCCGGCGTGCGGGAACCACTGGCAGCCCTCCTGTCGCGCTCGGAGATCCGCGACCGGCCGTCGCGCCCTTACAGCAGGCACGACGGCCGGGTCGCCGTACTACTCGCCGACGATCTGCCGCACCTGGTCATGGACCGGCTGGGCATCGTCGCCGAGGCCGCGCTCCTCCATGTCCTCCAGCCACTCGGCCAGGAAGTCCGGGGAGCGCTCCTGCCACTCCTCGAAGTCCGCCTCGTCGAACGCGTCGAACTGGACGCCGAGGTCCTCGAGCTCCTCGCGGTAGCTCTCCTCCTGGTCGACCGCATGCTCGAGGAACCACTCCTGGGTCTCGGCGGCGGTCTCCTCGATCAGCTGCTGCTGGTCGTCGCTGAGCGACTCCCAGACGTCGAGGTTCATCGTCGTGGTGTGCCCGTTGCCGAAGATGAAGATCGGCCCGCACGCGTAGTCAGCGACCTCGTGAAGGTCGTAGGCCAGCATGTGCTGCATCGGGATGCTCACGAAGTCGACCGTCCCACGGTCGAGTGCCTCGTACATCTCACCGGTCGTCAGGCTCACGGGGCTCGCGCCGACCTCCTCGAGCATGCGGGGGTAGTCGTTGCCGAGGCTGCGGACACGCGCGCCCTGCAGGTCATCCAGGGTGCAGCCCGGCTGCTGACCGATGAGGTAGTAGCTGGCCAGCGGCTGGTGGAGCAGCGCGATCTGGTTGTGCTGCTCCGCGAGCTCCTCCGCGAAGGGGTCCATGCTGAAGACCTCATCCTGCAGTTCAGCCTGGCGGCGCAGATCCGCCTCGTCATCGGACGCCCAGAAAGACATCGCCTGCAGGCGGTAGAAGGGGAAGGGGTCCGGGATGAAGTGGGTCGCGACGATGCCCATGTCGATGGCGTTCTGGGTGACCAGCTCCGGCAGCTCGGTCGGCCCACCCAGAGCCTCGGCCCAGTGCACGGTGACGTCCACGTCACCGCCGCTGCGCTCGGTGATCTCCTCGGCGAGTCGGGCCTCGCCCGCCACCTCGGGTCCCTCGGCGTAGTAGTGCGCGAACGTCAGCTCCACGGGGTCGCCCGCGACCTCACCGTCTCCTGTGTCGGCGTCGGCGGCCTCACCCTCGGCGCCGTCACCGCAGGCGGCCAGCGCCAGGGCGGCAACTGCCATCGCCGCGATCGTCGTGCGATTCCTGCTCTTCATGTCCTGCTCCTGTGGTTGTCACGCTCGTCATGCCCCAGCGGGCCCGGCCCATCCGCCGGCCCGGGCGGGATCCCGCTCGATGCTTCGTGGCCAGCTCCTCCCTCGCGCTCCGACGTGTGGCGGCTCAGGTCACGACCGTGTGGCACTGCTCGCGCATGTACTGCTGCACGAACCACGGCCCCAGGCCGCCCTTGCCCGACGACCCGCTGGCCTTCCAGCCGGGGAAGGACTGCACACCCGGCCATGCACCGGTCGTCGAGCCCGCCTTGCGGTTGAGGTAGAGCACGCCTGCCTGCATCCGCTCCACGAACCGGTCCAGCTCCGCGGTGTCGGCGCTGAAGATGCCGGCCGTGAGCCCGTGGTCCACCTCGTTGGCGAGATCGAGAGCCTCGTCGAGGCTCGCCGCCCGCTGGACGGTCAGGAAGGGCAGGAAGAGCTCGGTGAGGGTCAGCTCATGGCCGCGCGGGAGTCCCGTCACCACCGTCGGCGCCACGTAGTGGCCCCCTTCGACGGGGCGCTGGCCGCCAGCCACGACCTCGCCGTCCTGCATCGCGGCGGCGACGGAACGCTCGAACCTCGTCGCAGCCGTGTCGTCCGCGACCGGGCCGAGGAAGGTCTCGGCGTCAGCCGGGTCGCCGACGGCGAACGTCGAGGCGAGCTCCGCGATCTTGTCGACGAGCTCGTCGTGGACGTCCTCGTGCACGATGACGCGGGAGCAGGCGCTGCACTTCTGGCCGGAGAGCCCGAAGGCCGAGCGCGCGATCCCGGCCGCGGCGTCGTCCAGGTCCGCGGAGGGCATGACGACGGTGGGGTTCTTGCCGCCCATCTCCATCAGAGCCGGGCGGTCATAGCGCCCGGAGCGCATCGCCGTGCCGATGCGGCGCCCGACCTCGACCGATCCGGTGAACGCGATGCCGTCGACGTCGCTGTCAACCAGGGCCGTGCCCGTGCCGGCACCGCCGAGCACGATGTTGAGCACGTCACCCGGGAGCCCGGCGTGGAACAGCGCTGCCAGCGTCGCCACCCCGCTCCACGTGGCCTTGTCGGAAGGCTTGGCCACCACGGTGTTGCCGGCCAGGAGCGCGGCGCTGGCCATGTTGACCAGCAGCGCGGAGGGGAAGTTGAAGGGCGAGATCACCCCGAACACACCGAACGGACGCAGCACGCTGGTGTTGGTCTCGTCCTCGGTCAGGCTTCCCAGCTGCTGCGTGTAGCCGTTCGCCTCCTCAGCCAACCTGCAGTACTCGTTGATGATGTCGGCAGACTCCTGGACCTCTGCCAGCGACTCGTGTCTGGGCTTGCCCACCTCGAGGCTGACGATGGCGGCCAGGTCCACCTTGCGACGCTCGATCTCGTCGGCGCCGGCCCGCAGGATCGCGATCCGCTCGGCGAAGCCACGACGCTCCCAGGCCGGCTGCGCCTCCCGCGCGACCTCGACGGCGCGGGAGACCAGCGCCTCGTCGGCTTCGTGCAGTCGCGAGGCCACCTCGTCGAGCCGCGCGGGGTTGCGACGCTCGAGCACCGGCCCCTGCGCGACATCCTCGCCAGCGATGCGGTGGGCCAGGGGCTCACCCGGTCCCGTCCGCAGGCGCTCGAGGGCCGCCTCGAACTCGGCGCTCATCTGCTCGGGCGTCCCTGTCGTGTACGTCAGTCTGGCCATGTCGTGCTCCCTTTCCTCGGACGTCGTATGTGGGCCCGGTGTGGGTGCCCCGGTCACCTCATGCGGTTCGCAGACCCGATGCCACGCGGAGCTCCCACTGCACCTCGGCGCGCACGGCCTCGACCGTCTCCCCCGCCACGAGCTCGACGAGCGTGAGCTCGTCCTCCCCGGGCCGGCGGGCGAGCACGGCACGGTCGGTGACCACCACCAGCTCACTGCTCACACGGGGCCGGCTCGACACGAAGTCGACCTGCTCGGGGAAGCGCCGACGCTCCAGCGGGCTCATCACGAGGACGCGCTTGGCGCCGTGGAGGATCTCCGCAGCACCGCCGCTGCCGGGCAGACGCACCTTCGGGTGCGCGTACTCGCCCACGACCGTGCTGTTGAGACAGCCTCGGCGGTCGATCTGGGCGGCGCCCACGAACGCCGTGTCGATGCGCCCGCCGCCGATCACGAGGTCGAACATATCCGCGACCGACATCGTGCCGAGCGCCTGCGCGACGAGCGTCGGGTCCCCGATCGACAGCGGCGAGGCGTCGGGGATGGATCCCACGGCGCCGGACTCGTAGACCAGCTGGAGGTTCGGCGCGTGCGCGGCCCTCGCCCTCCAGGCCGCGATGCTCGGATCACCCACGCCGACGAGCACGATCTCGTCGTCCTGCAGCCACCTCGCAGCTGCGTCGATCGTGCGTTCCCGGGCCTCGGCGCTCATTCGGTCGTTCTCCTCGTCGTCGGTAAGGCACAGGGGTCGCGGCACTCAGTCCTGGACGGCGGCCGTCTCCCGGTTGCTGCCATACTCCACCGGCTCGGACGGGCTCGATCCCACGCGGCTGAGCTCGCGGAGGCGTACACCGTGGCGCGCGACGTAGGCCTCGTGGTCGGGCAGGTCGTGGACCTCGGCGCCGATGTGCTCCTCGAGGGCGCGTGGGTCCCGGCTGAGCTCCGCCCACCGGCGGTAGTAGCGGTTGTCCCGCCCGTACAGCCCCTGCGCGAAGGACGGATGCGCGCCATAGGGCGCATGCACGACCGCATCCACAGCGAAGGCGGGGAGCACGGTCCGACCCGGGTCGGAGCGGATCACGTCCTCGCTGACGATCTCCTCGGCCGTGACGACCACCCGCCGCGCGGCGAACCCCGCCTCCTTGAGGTCGCCGAGCCCACCCCAGGTCTGGGCATTGCCCTGCGGGTCGCTTCGGTGGACGTGCACGAAAGCGACGTCCGGGCGCAGCGGCTCCACGAGTGGGACGTCCTCTCCTCCGAAGGGGGAGCGCACCCGGCGGACCCGTGGATTGACCTCCGCGAGGTCGGTGCCGGCCACCGCGGGAACGGGCGCGAACGGCAAGTCCGAGCCGCCCGCCCGAAGCGCTGCGATGAGCGATCCGTGGGTGTATTCGACATGGTCGAGGTCGCCGGCCTCGATGGCGCGACGGATCGCGTGCAGCGAGCCGAGGCCCGGATTGCCGAGATAGCCGAACGCCACCTCGCGAGCACAGCCGGCCGCGGTCATCAGGTCGTAGACCACGTCGGGGGTCATGCGGATGAGCCGGAGGCCTCGCCGCCCCTGCCGGATGATCTCACGGGCAGCGGCGAAGCCGATGAGGTGCGTGAAGCCGCTGATGTAGAGGCTCGCTCCGTCGTCGACGTGCTCTCCGACGGCGTCGCGCATGGTCATGAGCTTCGTCACGGGACGATCCCTTCGAATCGGGAGACGAGCTCATCGACGGCCGTCTCCGTCATGGGGGTGGACAGCGCCATGAGGCCGTTTCCTGCGACCAGCACGCCCGCCTCGTACAGCGCCCACCACTGCTCGGCCATCGGTCGGCGTGGGTGCAGGCGCAGCAGCGAGCCGCGGCCGGTCACCACGTGTCCGAGCTGTGAGAGCTGCTCGCGGAGGCGGTCGCCGAGCGCGTTCAGCCGGCGCACCTCTGCCTCGTCGAAGCACGCCATGGCGGCGAGCCCGGCCCGCATCGTCACGGGGTTGGCCGTGAACGTGCCCCCGTGGCCGACCGGTCGCTCAGCGCCGGGGCTGACGACCGACATCACATCGGCCCGACCGCCGAGGACGCCGATCGGGAAGCCTCCGCCCACCATCTTGCCCAAGGTCACCAGGTCGGGCCGAAGCGCGTAGTCGGAGTGCAGCCCGGCCGGGGTGAGCCGCGCGGTGATCACCTCGTCGACCACCAGCAGCGCGCCGCAGCGCTCGGCCTCCTCCTGGACGGCAGTGGCGAACTCGAGCGACGCGGGGCGGAGCCCGGCCCGGTTGGGCATCAGGTCGAGCAGGACACAGGCGAGCGCATCCCCATGCCGGCGCACGGCGGCGCGCAGCGCCTCGACGTCGCCGAACGGGACCGTGACGGTCTCCGACGCCATGCCCGGCGAGACCCCGCCGGTGTCGACCACCGCGTCGTAGGCGCCGTGGTACGCGCCGCCGAAGCGCAGGACGTGCGTTCGCTCGGTGGCCCTGCGCGCCACGCGAATGGCGGTCATGACCGCCTCGGTCCCCGAGTTGGCGAACCGGATCCGCTCGAGCGCGGGCAGACGTGCCTGCAGGTGCTCTGCGAGCTCGACCTCCCACCGCGTCGGCAGTCCGAAGCAACTGCTCTGTGACACGGCCGCGGTGGCGGCCTCGACGACCTCTGGGTGCGCGTGGCCGTGGACGAGCGTCGTGTAGTTGTTCTGCGCGTCGATCAGGTGATGATCGTCCTCATCGACCACCTCGAAGCCACGACCGCTGCGCAGGTAGGGAGGATGGGGCGGCACGTAGACGGTACCGCGGGTGACGCCACCCGCCAGGACGGCACCGGCCCGCTCGGCCAGTCGCCCTGACTCCGCGCCGGGGTGGCTTCGCGCCGCCCCTCCCGCAGGCCTACCCGTCGGCCGCTTCCCGCTTCCACCGACGCTCACGTTGGGCCACCTTGTTCGCTATGCGTACAGCATGTACGCTTTGCGGACCGGACGTTACGAGGGGGAGGACCCGCATGTCAAGGGATTCGGAGCACACCGGTGCCGACGGGGCACGTGACCGGGAGTTCGTGCAGTCGCTCGAGCGCGGGCTCACCGTGCTCTCGACCTTCGGGGCGGACCGCCCACGCCAATCGATCTCGGACGTAGCGAGAGTCACCGGGCTCACGCGCGCTGCGGCACGACGATTCCTCCACACGCTGGAGCAGATCGGCTATCTACGGCAGACCGGTGATCACTTCCAGCTCACACCGAAGGTCCTCGACGTGGCGTACGCCTACGTCTCATCGCTCAATCTGGCGGAGGTCGCGCAACCCCACATGGAGGCACTGGTCGCGGCAACGAACGAATCGTCCTCGATCGGCGCGCTGGACGGGACCCAGGTCGTCTACACCGTTCGGGTCCCCACGTCACGGATCATGACGGTGGCGCTCACGGTGGGGTCCCGCCTGCCCGCCTACCCGACCTCCATGGGGCGGGTGCTCCTCGCCGCACAGAGCCCGGCCGCGCTCGACGAGTACTTCGCTCAGGCGACGCTGAAGCCACTGACCTCGAGAACCATCATCGACGAGACCCGACTCCGGGAGATCCTCGCAACGGTGCGCGCCCAGGGGTGGGCCCTTGTCGATCAGGAGCTCGAGGAGGGCATCCGGTCGATCGCCACGCCACTGCGCAACGACCAGCGCGAGGTGATCGGCGCGCTGAACGTCAGCACCCACGCCGGCAGGGTCACCAAGGACCATCTGAGGAAGCGCATCCTGCCGCAGCTGTTGGAGACCGCCGACCGCATCAACGCGGATCTGGGCCTTGCGAGCCCAGGCGAGAGCCACGGCTCCTGACCGAGTGCCCCAGGCCCGACGGATGAACGCGCAGCGGAATCGTCCATGACCACCCATGGTCGAAGGCCCTTGTGCCCTTGCCGACGCCCGCCTGCGGGGGGGAAGATCGAGACGGGTCACGTGGTAGGCGCACTCATGGAGAACGTCTCGGCCTTCACCCTCACACTGGTCGGGCTCGGCGCGATCAGCCTCTACCTGCTGCCCGCGCTCCTGGAGTCGTGGGGCGGACGGAGGCGCGCCTGGGTGGTGGCCGTCAACGCCACCACGGGCTGGACCGGCGTGGGCTGGCTGCTCACCCTCGGGACCGCGCTCGCCGGCCGACGTACCGGCGCACGAGCGACGACCGACGGCCAGCTGACCGGTGACAGCGCCCCGGCCCACCCGGGCGCGCTGATCGACGGACGGCTGCCGCCCGCTCGGGCGGAGCCGCCGCCCCGGACCCCCGCCAGGCACGGGTGAGCGATCCGTCCTCCGGCGCGGCCAGCACCCGGCGAGCACCGTGATCGTGCCCGGAGGCCTGGCCACGCTCGTCGCCGTGCCCGACCGCCTCAGCCATTGCATCGGGCCGGGACGCTCCCGCGGAACGCCCCGGCCCGGTGATGCGTAACCGCTCCTCCGGATGCCGGGAACGGCCATGGCTGCAACTGGCGGCCCTTTCCCGAATTGCGTTCCCGCAGGTCAGGCTTGGCCATTTGCGAGCAGCAGACGAAGCTTCACGCGAAGAGCGAGGACGCTGCACACCGACGGAGAGGCGTCGGCGATCTGCATCGCCGACGCGAACACGGTCGACCTTAGGTTTGGGTACACGAGTAGCGTCACCCCGTGTACCCTGCGTGCATGGCTTCACATCGGCTCAACATCACCCTCGACGAGGAACAAGCAGCCAAGCTGGCCCGCCTCGCGGGACGCGTCCACGTCAACGAGGGGACCCTGGCGCGCTCGCTGCTCTCCTCCGCCATCGATGACG
>SKLC01000380.1 GCA_007123425.1 Nitriliruptoraceae bacterium | reverse complement strand
GCAGGGACGTTGGACCCTGCCGTGCGGCGCACGGGAGGGGGACGCTGGATGCAGCGGACGGGCGAGGAGCCCCGCCCGGTGCCCGGGAGGTCGAACGATGCGTGCGCTGGTGGTCTACGAGTCGATGTTCGGCAACACCCGCGACGTCGCGGAGGCCATCGCCGCCGGCCTCGGCGAGCACGCGGACGTCACCGTGGCCGAGGTCGCCACGGCGCCGACGGTCATGGGCGAGATGCTGGACCTGCTGGTGGTCGGAGGCCCGACCCACGCCTTCGGGTTGAGCCGCGAGACCACCCGTGCGTCAGCCGTCGACCAGTCCGACCAGCCGCTGGTCTCGTCCGGCCTCGGGCTGCGGGACTGGCTGGCGGACCTCAGGGTCGAGCCCGGCCTGCGGGCCGCGACGTTCGACACCCACGCCGACAAGCCGAACCTGCCCGGCTCCGCAGCCGCGGCGGCACGCCGGCGGCTGCGCCGTCTGCGGCTGCGGGTGATCGCGCCCCCGGAGAGCTTCTATGTCGAGGGCATGACCGGACCGCTGCGCGCGGGCGAGCTCGAGCGCGCCCGGGCGTGGGGCCGCCATCTGGCCACCGAGGTCACGGCCGCGCTCACCGCTGGGTGAGGACCTCGGTGACCTCGCCCTGGGCGAACGTGGGAAAGGTCCAGGTCTCCGCCTTCGTGCCGGCCATGCCCGGGGAGCCTGCGGGCATGCCCGGCAGCGCCACACCGTCGACCTCCCACTCCTGGGCGTGCAGGGTCGCGATCACGTCGGCGGGCACGTGGCCCTCCACCGCGTACCCGTCGACCATCGTCGTGTGGCACGACCACAGCTCCTCGGGGATGCCGAGGTCGCGCTTGACGGCCGGAACCGCATCCTCGCTGGCGAACACCTGCTCCTCCACCTCGAACCCGGCCTCACCCAGGTGCTCGACGTGACCACCGCAGCAACCACAGCTCTCCGAGCGCAGGACCTCCACCGGCCCCAGCTCGGCCGCGACCGCCGCGACCTCCTCCTCGGTGGGGACCTCGGCGGCAGCGGCACGGGCGTTCGCGTCGTCGCCGGGCTGCACGAGCGCGACGGCGAGGCCGACGACGCCGACGGCCACCACCACGGCGGCCACGGCGATCGGGACGAGGTAGCGGTGCACGGGGACTCCTGGAATCGCAAGGGTGTGGACAGCGAGCGTTGCCCGCAGGGTCGACGCCCCACGCCGCGCGGGACACGGGCGAGGGTCCTCGATGGCCGGGCCGGAGGGCCTGTGCCGCCCGGGACCGCGCCCCGATCGATCGATGCCGGGACGACCTGCCGCCACCCAGTACCGTCAGCGCCATGAGAGCTGACGAGGACACCCCCACCGGCGGCTACGTCGAGGAGCACTTCGAGCGCGACACGCGCTACCTCGACGACCGCATCACCGTCGACGGCCGCGACGGCTGGCCCGTGGAGGCGGGCCGCTATCGGCTGGCCGTCGCGCGCGCGTGCCCCTGGGCCAATCGCGCCATCATCGTCCGTCGCCTGCTGGGCCTGGAGGACGCGATCTCGATGGCGGTGGCGGGGCCCACCCACGACTGGCGCAGCTGGACCTTCGACCTCGACCCCGGCGGGGTCGATCCGGTGCTCGGCATCGCCCGGCTGCGCGAGGCGTACGAGGCCCGGCGGCCCGGCTACGACCTCGGCGTCACAGTCCCGGCCATGGTCGACGTGCCCTCGGGTCAGGTGGTCACCAACGACTTCAAGCAGATCACCCTGGACCTGTCCACCGAGTGGCGCGAGCACCACCGGCCCGGGGCCCCGGACCTCTACCCCGTCGAGCACCGCGAGGAGATCGACGAGGTCATCGAGCTGGTCTACCGCGACGTCAACAACGGCGTGTACGAGGCCGGGTTCTCCGGTGGCCAGCACGCGTACGAGCAGGCCTACCACCGCCTGTTCGACCGGCTCGACTGGCTCTCCGAGCGCCTCGAGCGTCAGCGCTATCTCGTCGGCGACACCATCACCGAGGCGGACGTGCGCCTGTTCACCACCCTGGCGCGCTTCGATGCGGTCTACCACAACCACTTCAAGTGCAATCGACACAAGCTCACCGAGCTGCCGGTGCTCTGGGCCTATGCCCGCGACCTGTTCCAGACGCCGGGCTTCGGCGACACGACCGACTTCGTCCACATCAAGCGCCACTACTACGAGGTCCACACCGACATCAATCCCACGGCGGTCGTACCCGCCGGGCCCGATCTGACGACCTGGTCACGGCCCCATGGTCGCGAGCAGCTCGGCGGCCGCCCCTTCGGCGACGGGACGCCCCCGCCGCCGCCCGTCGCCGACGAGCAGGTACCCGCCGAGCACAACCCCGCGCTGCCGCTGCTGGCGTGAGCCCCGCGCATGGGAGCGCCCACGGGCGATTCGTGCGCCGCGAGAACCGCTTCGTGGTGTGGGCCGCGCGGGGCGACGGCGAGCAGGTCCGCGCCTACCTGCCCAACACGGGCGGGCTCGACGACCTGCTGCTACCCGACGCTCCGGTGGTGCCCGAGCGGGCCGACCGACCGGGCCGCACCACCGCGTGGACCCTGACACGGGTGTGGGACGGCACCTGGGTGGCGCTGGACGCGACGGCGCCGCCGGGCCTGCTCGCGCGCCACCTGGAGACCGGCGCCTCCCTGGGAGCCTGGCCGCCCACCGAGGCGGTGCGCCGCGAGAACCGCTTCGTGGTGTGGGCCGCGCGGGGCGACGGCGAGCAGGTCCGCG
>SKLC01000014.1 GCA_007123425.1 Nitriliruptoraceae bacterium | reverse complement strand
TCGCGGGCCCGGGCGTCGCGGTCATCGCCGAGGTCAAGCGGGCCTCGCCCTCGAAGGGCGCGCTCGCGCCCGGGCTGCAGGCTCCGGTCCAGGCCCGTGCCTACGTGGACGGCGGCGCGGCGGCCGTGTCGGTGCTCACCGAGCCGGATCGCTTCGACGGGTCGCTGGCCGACCTCGCCGACGTCGCCGCGCTCGGCGTGCCCACCCTGCGCAAGGACTTCCTCGTCGACCCCTACCAGGTCTGGGAGGCCCGGGCCGCAGGGGCGGCCGCGGTGCTGCTGATCGTCGCGGCGCTCGACGAGGCGACGCTGTCGCAGCTGCACGACGAGGCCGCGCGCGCCGACCTCGACGTCCTCGTCGAGGTGCACGACGAGGCCGAGCTGGCCGCCGCCGAGCGGGTCGGCGCCACCATCGTCGGGGTCAACGCCCGCGATCTGACCACCTTCGAGCTGGACCGGGACGCCTTCGCCCGGCTGCGGCCGCAGCTGCCCGACGGGTGTCTCGCGGTGGCGGAATCGGGGGTGCGCGATCCCCAGGACGTGCGCCGCGCCGCGGAGCTCGGCGCCGACGCCGTGCTCGTGGGCGAGTCGCTGGTCCGCGCCCCCGACCCCGAGCAGGCGGTGGCGGCGCTGGTCGCGGCCGGCCGAGACGCAGAGAGGACGTCATGAGCAGCGACGCGACGAGGCCCGCCGACCCGGAGCGCCCCGGCTACTTCGGGCGCTTCGGCGGCCAGTACGTGCCCGAGGCGCTCTCCGGCGCGCTCGCCGAGCTCGCCGAGGCCTGGGCACAGGCACACGCGGACCCGGGCTACAACGGCGAGCTCGACCGCCTGCTGCGCGACTACGGCGGCCGGCCCACGCCGCTCTACCACGCGCCGCGCCTGTCCGAGGCCGCCGGGCTGGAGATCCATCTCAAGCGCGAGGACCTGGCCCACACCGGCAGCCACAAGGTCAACAACGTCGTGGGCCAGGCGCTGCTGGCCAAGCGCATGGGCAAGCCGCGGGTCATCGCCGAGACGGGGGCCGGCCAGCACGGGGTGGCCACCGCCACGGCGGCCGCGCTGCTGGGCCTGGACTGCACGGTCTACATGGGGGCCGAGGACTGCCGCCGGCAGCGGCTCAACGTCGTGCGCATGCAGCTGCTGGGTGCCGAGGTGGTCCCGGTCGAGTCCGGCACCCGCACGCTCAAGGACGCCATCAACGAGGCGATGCGCGACTGGGTGACCAACGTCGCCACCACCCACTACCTGCTGGGCTCGGCGATGGGGCCCCATCCGTTCCCCACGATGGTCCGCGAGCTGCAGCGCGTCATCTCGATCGAGTCGCGCCGGCAGTTCGCCGAGCAGGCCGGCGGGCTGCCCGACGCGGTGGTCGCCTGTGTGGGCGGCGGCTCGAATGCGATCGGGTCGTTCTACGAGTACGTCGACGACGCCGAGGTACGGCTCATCGGCGTCGAGGCGGCCGGCGAGGGGCTGGGCAGCGGGCGCAGCGCCGCGACCATCTCCGAGGGCCACGAGGCGGTGCTGCACGGGGCCCGCTCGGTGGCGCTGGTCGACGAGGACGGCCAGGTGCTGCCGGCCCACTCCGTGTCCGCGGGCCTGGACTACCCCGGCATCGGGCCCGAGCACGCGGCCCTGGCCGACTCGGGGCGGGCCACCTATGTCGCCGCCACCGACACCGAGGCGCTGGAGGGCTTCGCCCGCACCAGCGAGCTCGAGGGCATCATCCCGGCGCTCGAGCCGGCGCACGCCATCGGGTGGCTGCTGCGCCACGGCCGCGAGCACCTCGGCGACGGGGCGCGGGTGGTGGCCACGATGTCGGGCCGGGGCGACAAGGACGTCGACGAGGTCGTGCTGGTGGCCGGCTGGAAGGTGGGCGTCGACACGCAGGGGCTCGAGGAGGAGATCGACGCGGGCAGCACGCCGGGCGGGGACGAGGGCGAGGCATGAGCGACACCAGGACGCTGGCCGGCGCACGCCGGGTCGAGGAGGCCTTCACGGCCGCCCGCGGGGAGGGCCGCGCCGCGCTCGTCACCTACCTCACCGCCGGCTATCCCGACCCCGCGACCTCACGGGCCTGCATCGAGGCCGCCGTGGAGGCGGGCGCGGACGTCGTGGAGGTGGGCCTGCCCTTCAGCGACCCGATGATGGACGGGCCCGTGATCCAGCGGGCCAACCAGCACGTGCTCGATGGTGGGCTGGGCCTGTCGGGCCAGCTGGAGCTGGTCGCCTCCCTCGACGTCGCGGTGCCACGGCTGGCGATGACCTACGTCACCATCGTCGACCGGCGTGGGTGGGACCGCTTCGCGTCCGAGGCGGCCGCAGCGGGACTGTCGGGCGTGATCCTGCCGGACCTGCCGGCCCCCGAGGCCGGGCCGTGGCTGCGGGCGGCGGGGGAGCACGGGCTGGCCACGGTGTTCCTGGCGTCCTCGGTCTCCAGCGACGCGCGCCTGGACGACATCGCGGCTGCCTCGAGCGGCTTCGTCTACGCCACCGGCCTGCTCGGCGTCACCGGCGTCAAGGACGTGGAGCAGGACGCGGCCCGCCCGCTGGTCGAGCGGCTGCGGCGGCGCACCACCACGCCGATCGCGGTGGGGATCGGCGTGAAGGACCGGGCCTCGGCCGCGGCGGTGGCCGCCTACGCGGACGGGGTGATCGTGGGCTCGTCGATCGTGCGGGCCATGGGGGAGGGGCCGGCCGCGGGTGCGCCCGGGCGGGTCGCCGCGCTGGTCCGCGAGCTCCG
>SKLC01000233.1 GCA_007123425.1 Nitriliruptoraceae bacterium | reverse complement strand
GCGGGCTGGCGCCTGGAGCGCCTCGGTGGCGCCGGCCGCGACCTCGTGCTGCACCTGCTCGCCCCCGCGCCACAGCCGCAGCCAGGGCGTGCGGCGCTCGCCGGCGCCGACCGGGGCGGCTCCCACGCCGTCGATCACGACGGCTCGCATGCCACCGGCCGGGGCGGCTCACTCAACGCCGACCACGACGGCTCGCGTGCCACCGACCGGGGCGGCTCCCACGCCGTCGATCACGACGGCTCGCGTACCACCGACCGGGGCGGCTCACTGAACGCCGACCACGACGGCGCGGCCTCCACTTCCTTCGGATTCGGAGGAAGTGGGGATCGACCCCCGGGGGGCGGCGCTGCGGTCGTGCCCGATTCCTTCGGATTCGGAGGAAGTGGGGATCGACCCCCGGGCGGCGGGGCTGCGGTCGTGCCCGATTCCTTCGGATGCGGAGGAAGTGGGGACGGGCGGCACGGCGGCGGGGATGAGGCCTCGAGCGCCGCGGCGCGCGGGCCTGCTGGTGCCGGGACCATCGCACCCGGGCCAATCGCACCCGGGCCAATCGCACCCGGGCCAATCGCACCCGGGCCAAACGCACCCGGGCCAAACGCACCCGGGCCAAACGCACCCGGACCAATCGCACCCGGACCAATCGGCACCGAAGCAGCGGTCACCGAGCCTTTCGCGCCCACGCTGCCTGTCCACACGGAGGAGTTCTGATGTTCACCGGGATCGTCGAGGAGGTCGGCCGCGTCGCCGCGATCGACCGGCACGAGGGCCACGCCCGCCTGCGCATCGCCTGCCGGCAGGTGCTCGAGGATGTGGCCGTGGGCGACTCGATCGCCGTGTCTGGCTGCTGCGTGACCGTCACGGACCTCGAGCCCGACGGCGCCGAGCCCGGATTCGCCGCCGACCTCATGGCCGAGACCCTGGCCGCCACCTCCCTGGGCGGCCTCGAGGTGGGCTCCCGGGTCAATCTGGAGCGGTCGCTGCGCGCCGACGACCGACTCGGCGGCCACCTCGTGCAGGGGCACGTCGATGGCGTCGGGGAGGTGGTCGACCGCGAGGAGGAGCCCGGCACCGTGTGGCTGTCGGTCACCGCCCCGCCGCAGATCGCGCCCTACCTCGTCGCCAAGGGATCCGTGACGGTCGACGGGGCCAGCCTCACCGTGGTCGACGTCGGCGACGAGCCCGAGGTCGCCGTCTCGACGGCCGCGGGTCCATCGACGGCCGGCCCGGCGGTGTTCCGCGTCGCCCTGATCCCGCACACGCTGGAGGTCACGACCTTCGGCGACCGTGCGATCGGCGACCGCGTCAACCTCGAGGCGGACGTGATCGCCAAGTACGTGGAGCGGCTGCTGGCCGCCGGCACGACCACCCCCTACACCGCGCTCCAGGAGTCCTAGATGTCCCGCTTCGCTCCCATCGAGGACGCCATCGCCGTCATCCGCGACGGCGGGATGGTGGTCGTGGTCGACGACGAGGATCGCGAGAACGAGGGCGATCTGGTCATGGCGGCCGATGCGGCCACGCCCGAGCAGATGGCGTTCATCATCAACCACACCTCGGGGGTGGTGTGCGTGCCGATGCTCGGCGAGGACCTCGACCGCCTCGAGGTGCCGATGATGGTCGCGCGCAACGAGGACCCCAAGGGCACCGCCTACACGGTCAGCGTCGACGCCGCCGAGGGCACCAGCACCGGGATCTCGGCGGCCGACCGGGCACGCACCTGCCAGGTGCTGGCCGACCCGGACTCCACCCCGGAGATGGTCAACCGCCCCGGCCACGTCTTCCCGCTGCGCTACCACCCGGGCGGGGTGCTGCGCCGGCCCGGCCACACCGAGGCGTCGGTCGACCTCGCGCGGCTGGCGGGCCGTCGGCCCGCCGGGGTGATCTGCGAGGTCGTCAACGCCGACGGGACGATGGCCCGCGTGCCTGACCTCGAGGTCTTCGCCGAGGAGCACGGGCTGCTGCTGGTCACCATCGAGGACCTCATCGCCTACCGCCGGGAGCGGGAGCACCTCGTGGAGCGGATGGCCGAGGCGCGACTGCCCACCCCCTACGGGCAGTGGCGGGTCATCGGCTACCGCTCCACCGCCGACGGCTCGGAGTCGCTCGCCCTGCTCTACGGCGAGCCGGAAGGCAAGGCCGACGTCATGGTGCGGATGCACTCCGAGTGCCTCACCGGGGACGTGTTCCGGTCCATGCGCTGTGACTGCGGACCCCAGCTGGATCTCGCGATGGCGCGCATCGCCGACGAGGGGGAGGGGGTGATCGTCTACCTCCGTGGCCACGAGGGGCGGGGCATCGGACTGCTGCACAAGCTGGCCGCCTACGCCCTGCAGGACGACGGCATCGACACCGTGGAGGCCAACCTGCAGCTGGGCCTGCCCGCCGACGCCCGCGACTACGGCACGGGCGCGATGATCCTCGCCGACCTGGGGCTGAGCACGCTGCGGCTGCTGACCAACAACCCCGCGAAGCGGGCGGCCCTGGCCGGCTTCGGGCTGTCGATCGTCGAGCGCCTTCCCGTCGAGGTCCACCCCAACGACGACAACGCCGTGTACCTGGCGACCAAGATCGCCCGGATGGGTCACGTGATGTCCGGCGAGGACCGGGCCGTGTCCACCGGGGTGGGCGACATCGCCACGCAGCGCGTTGACGCCCCCGAGGTGGTCGAGCGCCCGCGTGGCAGCGCCATGGCGCCGCCGCCCGACGACGAAGGCGACGAGCCCGACGCCCCCCCCGTCGAGCCCGAGCCGGCCGCCGGCCAGG
>SKLC01000382.1 GCA_007123425.1 Nitriliruptoraceae bacterium | reverse complement strand
TCTCCCCCGCGCCGGCCCCGGGCGAGGCGGGAGCGTCCGCGCTGGCAGCGCCGGTCTCGGCGGCATCCTCCCCGCTCGCCTCGACCTTGATCAGGACCTCACCCACCGCGAGGCTCTGGCCGACCTCCGCGACGCGCTCGACCACCCTGCCCGAGAAGGGCGAGGGCACCTCGACCACGGCCTTGGCGGTCTCGACGTCGGCGACGACGTCGTTGAGCTCGATGACGTCGCCCACCTCGACGCGCCAGGCGACGATCTCGCCCTCCTCCAGGCCCTCGCCCAGGTCGGGCAGCCGGAACTCGCGCACGTCCGCCATGCGGACCTCCTCATCGCCTCGTCAGTAGCCCATCGCGCGCTCGACCAGGTCGAGGATCCGCTCGACGTCGGGCAGCCAGTAGCCCTCGAGCTTCGCTGGCGGGTACGGGGTGTCGAACCCGGTCGCCCGCAGCACCGGCGCCTCGAGGTGGTAGAAGGCCTGCTCCTGCACGCGCGCGGCCACCTCGGCGCCCATGCCCAGCGTGCGGGGTGCCTCGTGGACCACGATCGCGCGGCCGGTGCGCTGCACCGAGGCCACGATCGTGTCGGTGTCCAGGGGGCTGAGGGAGCGCAGGTCGACGACCTCCAGCGACCAGCCCTCCGCCTCGGCCGCGTCGGCCGCGTCCAGGGCCGTGCGCACCATCGGCCCGTAGGCCAGCACGGTCACGTCGCGCCCCTCGCGGCGCACTTCCGCCTGGCGCATCGGCGCCACCTCGACGGGCAGCTGCGCCTCCGAGCGCATCCAGTAGCGCCGCTTGGGCTCGAGGAAGACGACCGGGTCGTCGCTGGCCACGGCCTCGCGCAGCAGCCCGTAGGCGTCCTCGGGGTTGCCGGGGCTGACCACCTTCAGGCCCGCGGTGTGCACCCAGTAGGTCTCGGGCGACTCGGAGTGGTGCTCGACCGCCCCGATCCCGCCGCCGTAGGGGATGCGGATGGTGACGGGCAGCGAGATCGCGCCGCGGGAGCGGTTGCGCAGCTTGGCCAGGTGGCTGACGATCTGCTCGAAGGCCGGGTAGCTGAAGCCGTCGAACTGCATCTCCGCGACCGGCCGGTAGCCGTACATCGCCAGCCCGATCGCGGTGCCCACGATGCCGGACTCGGCCAGCGGCGTGTCGAAGCACCGCTGCTCGCCGTAGGTGGCGTGCAGCCCGTCGGTGACGCGGAACACGCCGCCGAGCCGGCCCACGTCCTCGCCGAACATCAGCACGCGATCGTCGTCGGCCATCGCGTCGTGCAGGGCGCGGTTGAGCGCCTGGGCCATGGTGATCGCCATCAGGACTCACCCTCCCCCGCGGCCGCCTCCGCGTCGAGCTCCGCCCGCAGCAGCGCCGTGTGATCCTCGAGGTGGCCCCGCGGGTCGGCGTAGACGTGCTCGAACAGCTCCATCGGGTCCCCGTGCGGGGCCTCGTAGACGTCGGCGCGCAGGGCCGCGCTGGCGTCCCTGGCCTCCTGCTCGATGCGCTCCTCGAGATCGTCGTCGAGCAGCTCGCGGCGCTGCAGCAGATTGCGCATGCGCGCGATCGGATCGGTGCGCGCCGCCTCCTCGAGCTCCTCCTGCGTGCGGTAGCGACTGGGGTCGTCGGAGGTGGTGTGGGCCTCCATGCGGTAGGTCAGCGCCTCGATCAGCGCCGGCCCGCCGCCGTCGCGTGCCCGCTCCACCGCCCTCCGGGTCACCGCCAGGGTGGCCAGCACGTCGTTGCCGTCGCACCGGTAGCCCGGCATGCCGTAGCCCACCGCCTTGTGCGCCAGCGTGGGGGCGTGGGTCTGCTGCTCCAGCGGCACCGAGATCGCGTACTGGTTGTTCTGGACGAAGAAGATGGCCGGCGCCTCGAACACCGCGGCGAAGTTGCAGCCCTCGTGCAGGTCGCCCTCCGAGGTGGCGCCGTCGCCGACATAGGCGATCGTGACGATGGGGTTGTCGTCGAAGCGGGCCCCCATGGCGAATCCGGCGGCGTGCAGCGCCTGCGTGCCGATCGGGATCGACATCAGCGCGAAGTTGGTCTCGTAGGGGTCGTGGCCCGACAGCCAGGTGCCGCGCCAGACGTGGAGCAGCCCGGCCGGATCGACGCCCCGCACCATCGCGACCCCGAGCTCGCGGTAGGAGGGGAAGACCCAGTCCTCGTCGGCGAGCGCGAGCGCCGAGCCGATCTGGGCCCCCTCCTGCCCCAGGCACGAGGCGTGCAGCGCGAGCTGGCCCTGTCGCTGGAGGTTGATCGCCTCGCGGTCCACGCGGCGGGTGATCACCATCCGCCGGTAGAGGTCGCGCAGCTGCTCGGGCTCGACCGCCAGCGGGAAGTCGGGATGCTCGTGCAGCGTCCCGTCGGGCTCGAGCAGGCGGACGGGCTCGGCGGGCGGCAGCAGCCGCTCCGGATCGACCCGGTGCTGATCGGTCACGTCTGGGCGCTCCTCTCCCGACGGGCCATGCGGGTTGCGACCCTAGGTCCGTGTCCGGCCGCGGGCGGCCGAGGTGCCCGGGCTGTGCGCTGCGCGCGTGGCCGTGCGCCGGGCGCTGGCACCTGCCCTTCGGCCCGCGGCGATGGGGACCGAGTTCCCCGTCGATCCGGTCCCGGCCCCCCTAGGATCGCAGCGGCTGACCACTGGAGGGCCGTATGCGCATCGTTGCCGGGTTCCTGCGTTCCCCGGAGGGAAAGGCGGCGCTGGACCGCGCCGTCGAGGAGACACGACGCAGTGGGGGCGAGCTGCTCGTGATCCACTCCATGCGAGGCGGCACCCG
>SKLC01000334.1 GCA_007123425.1 Nitriliruptoraceae bacterium | reverse complement strand
GCGAGCCTGGCCGAGATCGTCGGGCCTCCCTGCTGGGCGACGGACGTCGAGGCGTAGCGGATCGCGAAGCCGATGCGGTACCCGTCGGTGGTGTTGGGCCCGGATGCGTGCGGGGTCAGCGCGTGGTGGAAGGAGACCTCGCCTGGTCGCAGCGTGACCTCGAGGATGTCCTCGTCGGCGACCTCGACCGCCAGCTCCTGTCCCCGGGAGAGGATGTTGGTCTCGTCGGGGTGCTCGACATGCTCGAGCCGGCCACGGTGCCCGCCGCGGCCGTACTGCATCCCGCCGTTGTCCGGCGTCGCCGGGGTGAGGGCGACCCAGGCCGTGAGCATGTCGAACGGCTCGAGGTCCAGGTAGTTGACGTCCTGGTGCCAGGTGATGCGCCCGCTCGACCGGGGCGGCTTGACGAAGAGGTCAGCGCTGAGCGCCAGGAGGTCCGGGCCGAGGATGTCGGCGACGCGGTCGGTCAGCCGCGGGTCGCGGACGATCTCGTCGAGGACGGGCAGCAGCAGGTGCGCCTTCTGGTTCCAGGGGGCCGGATGTTCCGGGATCCCCGTGTCGCAGAGGGCGCGGACCGCCCGGGCCCACTCGGCTGCCTCTACCTCGCTGAAGGCCGGCAGGCCGACCAGGCAGCCGTCACGCTCGAAGGCGTCGACCTGCTCGCGGGTGAGGGCACGGGTCGCGGTGGTCATCGATGCTCCTTGTGGTGGGACGCTCGGGTCGGCTCGTCGGCCGACCGCTTCTCGCCCACGGTCCCCCATGGAGAACGTGCAGTCCATCGATAATTTCTTATTCAAGCCTTGTAGTATTACTGCATGATCGATGGGCGACTGCACGTACTTCGCATGCTGCGTCAGCACGGCACGGTCACGGCCGCGGCCCACGCCCTGCATCTGACGCCCTCGGCGGCCTCACAGCAGCTGCGCTCGCTCGCGCGCGACCTCGACGTGGAGCTGCTGGTTCCCGAGGGACGCCGCGTGCGATTGACCCCGGCCGCCCGCGTGGTGCTCGAGCACGCGGACCAGCTGTGGTCCGACTGGGAACGGGCTCAGGCCGACCTCGACGCCCACCGCGAAGGTGGTCGGGGGCCTCTACGGCTGTCGGCCTTCCCGAGCGTGCTCGCCGCGCTGTTGCCCGAGGTGGTGCACCACCTGCATCGGCACGGCCTCGCCCTGGAGGTGGTCCAGGCCGATCCAGCGGAGAGCCTCGACCTGCTGCTCGTGGGCGAGATCGATCTCGCGGTGCTCGAGGTGAGCCCCGCCACCCCGGCCACGGCCGACCCCCGGTTCGAACAGCACAAGCTCTTCGACGACCCCCTGCAGCTCGTGGTGTCCCCGACCCACCCGCTCGCCGAGTGGAGCGCCCCGATCGCGCTGGCCGAGGCCGCCGAGCAGCCCTGGATCGGTGGGCCGCCCGGCGGCTCCTTCCACCAGATCGAGCTTCTCGCCTGCGCGCAGGCTGGCATCGCGCCCACGTTCGTCCACCGGGCTCTGGACTGGTCCGCCTACCTCGCGTTGATCGGCTGCGGTCTGGGCGTCGCCCTGATGCCACGCCTGGCCGTCGACGCCTCCCAGCCGGTCCGCCACCTGCCACTCGCTGACGAGCCGCTGCCCACACGCCGCATCGTCACCTGCGTTCGGCGTGGCAGTGGCGAGCGGCTCAACATGCGGCGGCTGCGTGAGGCCCTGCTGAGCGCAGCCGACGGCATCGGGCGGTGAGCTCGTCCTCGAGGGAGATGCCGACGCTGCGAACGACGCTCGGGGCCGCCTGCGCCGCGCAGGCGGGGGCCGGCTCGCGGGAGCGCCTTGGCCCGGGTCCCGTCATCGACGCGACGGCCACCTGCGCAGGTCGGGCCCGGGGGCATCCCCCGGGCCCGACATCCGCGTCAGCGCGAGTGGAGCTCAGACCTCCTCGGTCTCCTCATCCTCGCTGCCTTCCGTCTCCTCGCCGGCAGCGTCGTCGACGGAGCCATCCGCGTCGTTCACCTCTTCCTCGGTGTCCGCGCCGTCTGTCTCCTCGTCCGTCTCGTGGGTTGTGGTGTCCCCGGCCGACGAGCCATCACCGACAACGTTGTTGATGGTGTTGTGGATGTCGATGTGGTTCTCGTTCGTGGCGTTGCCGCCGTCCGCGTCCGCGTCAGCATCGGCGTCCGAATCCGCATCGGAGTCGGCGTCCGAGTCCGCGTCAGCATCGGCGTCCGAATCAGCGTCGGCGTCGGCATCGGCGTCCGAATCAGCGTCCGCGTCGGCATCGGCATCGGCGTCCGAATCAGCGTCCGCGTCCGCGTCGGCGTCGGCATCCGCGTCTGCAGCACTCGACGCCGAGCTGCGCGGCCCGGAAGACGACGCGGCGTCGTTGCCCGCCGCGGCCGCAGCCTGGTTCCCGGCATGGGCCGCCGCAGCCGCAGCATCGTCGCCGGAGGCCGCCGCGTCGGCCGCACCGTCCCCGGTGCCGCCACTGCTCGGCGGGCCAGATGCCGGACCGGCCGCGTTGCTCTGCTTCTCGACCAGAGCGAGCACCTCGTCGATCAGTTCCTGATCTCCGGCCCCCCGTTCGGCGATGAGTGCTTCGATCAGCTCCTGATCCGCGGCGTCGCGGTCAGTGGCCAGGGCGAAGAGCCGATCCAACAACTCGGGGTCGCATTCGGTTCCCGCTGAGCCGGCATCGACGGTCTCGACGTCACCCGCTGCAGCTGCCTGCGTCGGTGTCCCGACGAGGGCCCGGTCGCCGAGGAGGGTGAAGGCGAGTGCGGTGACCGCTGCCGTCGCGATGACGGCGAGCGCCAGCGTGAGGGCGGGCATGGCTGGTGATGCGGGTGGTTCTGGTGAGCGCGACATTGGAGTCCTTGTCCTCGAGTGCGTGACGGGTGCAAGGAGCCATCCCAACGCTTCGTCGTCGCGCCCGTCTTGGCGCCGCAGATGCTTTCATCTGACGCCAGATGCCGCCCATCGCGATCACCTGACCACGACCAACGATCGCGGCGGTCCGTCCGGAGGTGCTAGAGGTCAACGTCCGACCGGACGCGGGCGGCCGACCCTGCGACCGCCCTCCAGGGGTGTCGGCGGTCGCCGCCCTGATTCTGGAGGGGCCAGCGCGGTGCGGGATCGCCACGGGGGTGACGCCGTGGTCAGCCGCGGCGTCCGGCCACTCGACGGAGGAAGTCCTCGTCGAGCCTGCGCATCGCGGCGGTCTGGCTCGCGGTGGCCAGCCACCGGCGCCCCGGGGCACCAGATGTGGGCGATGCCGTGCCGTGGCCCCCGGCCGCGCCGTGGGCGAAGGTCGAGCAGCATGCGATTGCCCCCGGCCGCCCGCGTGGTGCTCGAGCACGCAGACCAGCTGGGGTCCGACTGGGAACGGCCCGGGCCACCGCATCGTCACCTGCGTTCGCCGAGGCAACGGGGAGGAGTCCAACACGCGGCGGCTCCGCGAGGCCCGGGTGGGCGCAGCCGGCGACGCGGGCGCGTGACCGACGACGGGGCGTCATCCGCCGGCCCGCCACCGGGAGATGACGCCCCGTCGCGTGAGATCAGGGAGCCACGTGAGCGGGGATCGGCTCCAGCTGGCGCGGAACGTGGTCACGCTTGCTGGCGGACAGCTGGATCGGAACCCGCTGCAGCGGATGCTCCTGCAGGTGGATCTCGGCCTCGCCGTTCTCGACCACGGCCCGGCCGAGACCACGCTGCTCCCCTTCGCCGCCCTGCCAGGCAGTGATCGTGGCGCCTTCGACGGGATAGTCGACGACGATCGTCTGCTCCCCGTAGGCGCGGCCGGTGTCGAGAGGCAGCTGGGTGGGCTCGCTCGTCCACATCGCCTGCGAGGGGTCACCGATGACGTGCCACAGGTGGAGCGAGTCGAAGGTGCGGGCCTCGGTGACCCCCGCGCCCGACACGCCGATCTGCGTCGACAGGTAGAGCTTGCCGTGGTTCAGGATGTCACCGAGACGACGCAGCCCCTGATCGCCGCCGAAGTCGTCGACCGCATCGGGGAACACCGCGTCGGCGAACCCGCGCGTGAGCGCGGTATTCGGCCAGCTGGGGCTGTTGCGAGTGTCGCCGAGCAGCCCGACCGCGCCGCCGTCGGGGTGGAACAGCATCTCCTCGGCGAAGGAGGTCGACGGGTCGTTGAAGCGATCCTGGTCATCATCGTCGATCGTGGGATGGTCGAAGATGCCGCTGGCGCAGTTCACGCTCCACACCACCGGCAGGTGGTCCCCGTTGGTCAGCGAGGACACGTGGCCGGTGTGGAACTGCGGGTGCGCCCACCCGGCGGGCCAGCCGTGGTCGCGATGCACCATCAGGAAGCGCCCGTCGTTGACGGCGTCGAGGATGTCCTGCGTGCCCCCGTCCCAGGCGAACCCCGAGCCGGGCGCGAGATCGGCGGGCAGGGGTGTGCCGTCGTAGTAGCGGCGCGGGGTGGGATCACGCGGCTCGCCGTCGTCATCCACGTAGTTGTCATCGCTGTCGTAGAGGCTGTCCTCGTAGATGCGCTCCCCGGTGTGCCCGGCCGCCATGAGCGCATCCCGGAGGAACTCGCCCACCTCGGTGAACGTGCGCTGGGCAACGCCGTCCTGGTCGGTGCCCCACCGGCAGCACTGGAACTGTGCGGCGATGGTGGCGGTGTCGTAGAAGCCGCCGTCGTCCGGTGGACTGGACTCGTAGGTGATGATCTTGTCCACCGCAGTCTGGGCGTCCGCCAGCGTGCCGGCGGGGATGCGCCCCACCGCGAAGTCCGGTAGCAGGTCGGGGTCATCGCCGGGAAGGTCGTCGACCTGCTGGAGGTTCGCGTAGCGGTAGTCCGACCCGATGAACTCCGAATAGACCGGCAGGTCGTCGTCGTCATCGGGCGGCGACCAGAGGCTGCCCTCCACGTACCCGGTGGGTACGCGGTCCGTCGCGCCCAGCAGCAGGATGTAGCTGGGACGGAACAGGCAGTGCTCGTAGCGATACTCGATCTCGTCGGCGATGTGCTCGACGCCGGGCAGGTCGGTCCCCTCACCCGCGTCGATCACGGTGGTCAGCAGCCCACCCTCGTTCTTCCACGCCGCGAGGTCCTCGGCGGCGGGACGCAGGGTGGGGTCGGTGAACACCAGCAGGTCCTCTCCCTGGCAGGGCCACTCGTCGGGCTCCGGGTCCGGCTCTGGGATCTCGAAGGTGATGCTCGAGTCGTTCTGCAGGGTCGGGATGAGGATGCTCGTGATGAGATCGGTGTGCTGGAAGGTCCGCTCGGTGACGAAGGTGTCGTTGCCGCCGCTGAAGCTCACGGTGAACGAGACCTCCGAATTGGCGGCATAGCTGTCGTTGCCACCGGTGAACGAGCCGGCCGGCAGCTCCACCTGCGCGATGGTCAGGTCGCGACTGCGCCCGATGATCTGCACGTAGCCGTCCTCGGCTGGATAGCGCTGCCCCGAGCTGTAGGTCTCGACGTCCTTCTCGAAGGGCTTGTTCTCGAAGGTCTCCTGTGCAGGGGGCTCGGTGTCGGGCGCCTGGTCGGCCGGCTGCGGTTGAGCAGGCAAGACCGTGACGTCGTGCGTCTCGTCGACCGTCGCCGTCGCATCGATGTCCACCTCGGCGCCGCGAGGTACGCCGATGAGGAACCGGTAGGTGGGGACCGCGGGCTGTCCCGGCGCCTCGGAGCCGCTCTCGATGCCCGGCACCTCGACCTCGGTGTACTCCTCGCCCGAGGCCTCGATCGGCCACATGCGGGTCGGGCCGAAGTTCACCGTGCCGGAGAAGACGTCGGTGTTCGACTCATCGATGTCCAACTCTGGCGAGTCGAGGTGGGTGCCGGCCAGGAGGTCGCGCAGCTCATCCTCGACGGTCTCGCTGAGGGCGGCCGTGCCACCGACGAGTCGAGCGTGCCCGAGGGGTCCGCGCCACTGCAGCACCCACCCCTTCGCGGCTGGCGCGTCCTCGAGCGTCGAGGGGTGGGCGAGCAGGACACTGGCCTGCTCGGCCGCAGCGGCAGGGCCCCCGACGAGCGCGTCGGGCCAGTTGCCGCCGGAGACGAACCACGCCTCGGCCACACCGAGGCCGCTGTCGAGCCCGCGCTCGGCGACCGCCCGCGAGGTCTCGAAGCGGTTTGCGCCGGCGAGGCGCTCCACGTCGTCGACGACCTCGTCGAGCGCGCCTGCAACGCCCTCGCTCACGGCCGCGGCACCGCCCACGACCGTGACCTCCTCGGCATCGGCCGCAGCGATCGCGTCGACGGTCTCATCGGGGAGCTGGCCGTGGGTGACGAGCAGGATCGGCTGCTGCTGCGCCGCGGCGACCGCGGAGACGCTGACGGCGTCCGGCCACCCGCGGGCCGGGTCGGCATGCGCGCCCTCCACGACGTAGACGCCCTTCGGGGCGACCCCTTCGGTGATGAGCTGCTCGGCTACGAGGCGAGCGGTGTCGAAGCGGTTCTCACCGGCCAGGCGGGTCAGATCATCCACGCCCACCTCCTGCAGGTCGGTCTCGACCTGCCGCGAGAGTGCCGCCTCGCCACCGAGCAGCACGACGCTCGTCGCGCCGAGGCGCTCCACCTCCGCGGCCACCGCATCGTGGATGCCGGCCGGGCTCGTGAGCAGCAGCGGCGCCTCGAGCGCCGCAGCGAGAGGGGCGCTGGTGAGCGCATCCGGATACTGGTCGGACCGGGCGATCAGCACGGTGTCCGCGCTGTCGTACACCGCACGCGACACCTCGACTGCGGTCTCGATGCGTGTCGGGCCGGCGAGGCGGGACACGAGGTCCTCGCCCTGCGCGGCGAGCGACTCCTGAGCCCCCGAGGCGCCGACAGCCTCGGAGCTGTCGCCGGGCTCCTCGTGCCCTTGGGCACTGGCGGTGACCGCCGGGAGGAGACTCAGCGCGAGGAGGGTCGCGAGGACGAGCGCAAGCGCGCGCGAACGGACAGCAGCAGACATATCAGCCCCTTGTCGACCAGGGTCAACCCCGTGCCCCGCTCGTGGCCCCGCCGCCCCGCGGAGCCTGTCGAGCCGCTGTGCAGGAAGGCTAGAGACAGGAGCCACGAAGTCAAGGGTCGGCGACGATCACGATCGAGCTTGCCCCGGCTCAGGTGCGCGCGACCGAATCCGTCACCACCGCTGATGCGCGCCTGGAGAGAAGCGCACCGGGCGGGGTGACGCCATCATCAGCTGCGGCGGCCGGCCACGCGCCGCAGGAAGTCCTCATCGAGCCGGCGCATGGCGGCGGTCTGGCTCGCGGTGGCCAGCCACCGCCCCTCGGGACTCCAGATGTGGGCGATGCCGTGCCCGTAGTCCCCGGCCGCGCCGTGGGGGCGCAGGTCGAGCAGCATCCATTCGCTCGGTCGGTAGTCGCCGATGCGGATCGTGTTGTCCAGGCTCGTGCCGCCGGCGACCACCCCGAACGCCATGGCCACCGACATCGGCACCATGTCGGCAGCGAACGCAGCGACCGCCGGCGTGAGCGGCTCCCGGTCGCGCCGCCGGATCCAGAGGCAGATCCGGCCCGGCCCGTGGTCGACCTCGTCGAGGAGCTGCGCCTGCCGCAACTCGATCAGCTGCGTGAAGCCCCGCTGGCCCTCCGGCTCCGGCCCCGCCTCGATCCCGGCCCTCCGCGCCATCCCCGCGAAGGGGCTGCTCCACGGCTGCGACTCATCGGGGCGCGCCACGGCCGGACAGGAGACCAGCCCGCCGTCGAGGCCGCCCTCACGCGGATGGCCCGTGGCCCCCAGCGAGGCGAAGATCGTCGAGCCGTCCTCGCTCGTCCCGGTGACCCGCACCTGGTTGGTCCGATGGCCGGGAGCCAGCACCTCGGCGACCATGTCGACCGGGGAGCCCTCGGCGACGGTCGAGACGAACTGGGTGGTCATCCACAGCGGCCGCCGGTCGGAGACCAGCTCCGCCGCGACGATCGACGCCGCGATCGCGGTGCCTCCGTAGAGGCGACCGTCGAGCCGTGAGAGCTCCTCGGCCACGACGAACCGGAATCGGCCCTCGCCGACCTCTTCGAGCCCGAGCAGGGCGACATCGTCTCGCATGCGACGGGACCCTACTCGACCGGCTGCTCAGGCCTGACTCCGAGCGGCCGCGACGGGGCCCGCCAGCACGTCGAGGGTGTGTCACATGGGCTCGAGACTCGCGGCCGTTGTGCCCTGGTGTGCTGCGACCCGGGCCATGAGCATGGTGGTGTCGTCAAGGAGACGCACATGGGTGAGATCCTGGTCGGGGTGGATGGTTCCACCGCGTCCCACCGAGCGCTGACGTGGGCCCTGGACGAAGCACGCCGGCGCGGTGATGCCGCGCTCGTGGTGGTCCACGCCTACGCGCCCCCGGAGAGCCGCCGCCCGTACGCCTACACCGACGCGTACATGTCTGCGGAGGTCCTCCAGCGGTTGATCGACGAAGACCAGCGGTCACGTGAGGAGCAGGAGGAGGCCGCGCTCCACCACGCGCAGGGACTGGTCGAGGGCATGGTGGACCGGGTGGGCGACGCGTCCGACGTCGCGATCAGGCGCGTCGTCGTCCCGCGGGAGCCCGCGGAGACGCTCGTGGAGATGAGCGACCACGCGGACCTTCTGGTGGTGGGGACCCGCGGCCGTGGCGGGTTCAAGGGGCTGCTCCTGGGGTCGGTGTCGCAGCAGTGCATCCAGCACGCACACTGCCCGGTCGTCGTCGTGCCGTAGGTGGACCGCTCATCCCTCGAGGAATGCCCCGGCTCGGGGCACCGGGGGGCGGGATGATGCCCTCGAGCCCGCAGGACACGCCTGGAGCATCCGCCAACGCCTGCGCGGCCGGACTGACCGGACCCCGACCGAGCAGAGGAGCTCGCCCGACTCGGCTGCGACCCCCGCTCAGGGCTTCCACTGGAGCCCACCGACCGACCCCACCACCGTCACCGGCATGCTCCACCGGCGCGCGCACACGTGAGCCCGCAACAGGCGGGCGCTGAGCGCACGCTGCTCGGCGGCTGGGAACCCGAACTGGGGATGACCGGACTATTCGGGCGCCGCCGTTGCGGCAGCCCGTTCGTCCGGCTCGCGTGGAGCGACCATCGTGCGCGTGCTCGTCATCACCTTCTCGGCCGTCGTCGCCCTCACGCTCGGCGTGGGCGCCGCGCTGGTGGCTGCCTCCGAGACCGAGCTCCCCGGCGTCGTGCGGGACCCCGCCCCGTCCGCCGCTGGGCTGGTCTTCGACGACCACGCCGAAGGTGACGACCCCGTGGAGGCGGACCTCGTGCCAGGACCAGGCGAGCTCACGCTGGCCTACTTCGGCTACCTGTCGTGCCCGGACATGTGCCCATTGACGATGAGCGACCTCGCCCAGGCGCGACGACTGGTGGGCCCGGAGCTCGCCGACCACACCACGGTGGCGTTCGTCACCGTCGACCCCGCTCGAGACGAGCCCGAGGACCTGCGTCGCTACCTCGAGCACTTCTTCGACGACGGCTTCCTCGCGCTGCGTGCCCGCGACGATGCGGCGCTGGAGGAAGCCGCCGAGACGCTCGGCGTCCGCTACGAGCTCGAGGACCACGACCCTGGCGAGCGCTACGAGGTCGCCCACTCGGCGATCACCTACGTCATCGACGCCAGCGGGGCCGTCGTACGCGAGCTGCCCTTCGGCGCCACGCCGGAGGACTACGCCCAGGTCATCGAGGCGGCCCTCACCGACTGACCGGCGATCACCCGTCCGCCGGTCACCCCCGTGCCCAGGCGCGTGCGCCAGCCCGCGGCACCGCGCCCCACCGAGAGGAGTACCCGTTGCACCGTCGATCCGCCCTGCGTTCCCTCACCTCTCTCGTGCTGGGCGCCCTGCTCGTCGCAGCCTGCGCCGACGGGGAGGTGGCCGTCGACGACGCCCGCAGCCGCATGTCGCCGATGTTCGCCGGCGTCGGCGCGGTCTACCTCGACGTGACCAACGCGACGGGCCAGGACGACCGGCTCGTCGCCGCCAGCGTGAACTCGTCCGTGGCCGCGAGCGTCGAGATCCACGAGACGTTCGACACCGACGGGATGGACCACGGCGAGGGGGACCCCGAGGAGGGACCTGGCGGTGGAGAGGGCATGCCGACGCCTTCTGACGACGGGATGGACGACGACGCCGAGCCCAGCGCCGAGGGCTTCGCCATGATGGGGATGCGTGAGATCGAGGGGTTGGACGTTCCCGCCGGCGAGACCGTCGAACTGGTGCCGGGCGGCTACCACCTGATGCTCATCGACCTGGCGACCGACCTCGAGGTCGGCGATGAGTTCGAGCTCGTCCTCGAGTTCGAGCACGCGGGAGCACGCTCGGTGACCGTGACCGTCCGCGACGACGTCTGAGCCGTGCACGCGCTGCGCTGGGCACTCGCCGCCACCGAGCTCGACGTCGCCGAGGTGCTGCGGGAGACCGCAGCCAGCGACGTCGCCGTCGCCGGCGTCGTGGCGGGCACCGTGGCCGCCGCCGCCCTCGTGGTGGGCATCGTGCTGGTCGCGCGCGGACGGGGCCGACTCTGGGCCGACACGCCCGGCACCGCGGGGCTCGCGGCCGTGGGGCTGCTCGCCGCGGCAGCGACCATGATCGAGCTGGCGCTGCTGGTCATCGATGGAGCCGGGGTCACCGACCGCCGTCCGCTGGT
>SKLC01000352.1 GCA_007123425.1 Nitriliruptoraceae bacterium | reverse complement strand
CCTCCGCCGGGGCGAGCATCGCGCGATCTGCAGCCCCAGCCCGGAGCCCGGGCAGATCCGCGCCGGGGGGGCAGCAGCCCCCCGCGGCCCTTGGTCCCTGTCGAGGCGGGGCCGGAGACCCGCCACGGGCCCTTGGTCCCTGTCGGGGCGGGGCCGGAGACCCGCCACGGGCCCTTGGTCCCTGTCGGGCCGGGTCCGGCGACTCGCGCGGCGCCGGCACACCGCTCTAGCCTCGGCGGCGAGCACCGACGCTGCCCCACTCCGACACGAGGCACCTCGACATGGCTGACGAGTTCCGCACCGCTCACGACACGATGGGCGAGATGCAGATTCCGATCGACGCGCTCTGGGGCGCCAGCACCCAGCGCGCGGTGGAGAACTTCCCCGTCTCGGGCCAGCCGGTGCCGATGGCGGTCGTCAAGGCCCACGCGATGCTCAAGTGGGCAGCGGCCACCGCGAACGAGGAGACCGGGGTGGTCGAGACCGACGTGGCTGACGCGATCCGCCGCGCGGCCGACGAGGTCATCGCGGGCGAGCTCGACGAGCACTTCCCCGTCGACGTGTTCCAGACCGGCTCGGGCACCTCGACGAACATGAACGTCAACGAGGTGGTGGCCAACCGCGCCAAGCAGCTGCTGGGCGAGGACCTCTCGTCGACCAGGGTCCACCCCAACGACCACGTCAACGCCTCGCAGTCGTCGAACGACACCTTCCCCACCTCGGTGCACGTGGCCGTCGCGCGCGTGGCCAACCAGGACCTGCTGCCGGCGCTGCGCTATCTCGCCGAGACCCTGCGAGCGAAGTCGCAAGCGTGGTCGGAGGTCGTCAAGTCCGGCCGCACCCACCTCATGGACGCCACCCCCGTGACCCTCGGCCAGGAGTTCGGCGGCTACGCCCGGCAGATCGAGCTGGGCGTGGCGCGCGTGGAGCGGGCGCTGGACTCCGTCTACGAGCTGGCGCTGGGCGGCACCGCGGTGGGCACGGGGCTGAACTGCCCGCCCGAGTTCGTCGACCGGGTGATCAGCCTGCTCGCCGAGCGCACGGAGCTGCCCTTCCGCGAGGCTTCCGACCACTTCGAGGCCCAGGGTGCGCGCGACGCGCTGGTGGAGTTCTCCGGGGCGCTCAAGACCGTCGCCTCGAGCCTGATCAAGATCGCCAACGACGTGCGCTGGCTGGCGTCGGGCCCGCGCACCGGCCTCTACGAGATCCAGCTGCCCGAGATCCAGCCGGGCTCCTCGATCATGCCGGGCAAGGTCAACCCGGTGATCCCCGAGTCGGTGCGCCAGGTCGCCGCGCAGGTGATCGGCAACGACGCTGCGGTGACCGTCGGTGGGCTGTCGGGTGAGCTCGAGCTCAACGTGATGATCCCGCTGATGGCGGCCAACGTGATCGAGTCCGAGGAGCTGCTGGCCAACGTCTCGCGCGTGTTCGTGGACAAGTGCCTGGCCGGCACCGAGGCCACCGAGAAGGGGCCGCAGCTGGTCGAGCAGAGCCTGATGCAGGTCACCGCCCTGGTGCCCGAGATCGGCTACGAGCGCTCCGCCGGGCTGGCGAAGCAGGCCTTCAAGGAGGGCAAGACCCTGCGGGAGGTCGCGCTGGAGGACGGCGTGGACGAGGCCACCCTCGACCGCACCCTGGACTACAAGCGCATGACCGAGGGCGGGGTGCTGTAAGCCCCCGGGCCCGCGACGACCGCGCTCCCGGGACGGACGCCGGGCGGGGACGAACGCGGCTCGCGGGAACGTCAGCGACGCACCCTTGCGCCGCTGGCATTCCCGAGCGCAACTGACGTTCCCGCGCGTAGGCGTGCGACCAGCCCGGCGAGGGCGGGGCCGTGGAGGTCCCGCCGGCGGACCACCTCGACGTGCCAGCCGAGCCCCCGCAGCCGCTCGCGGACTGCAGCGTCGTCGACGCGGGAACGCAGCAGGTCGTGGTAGGCGGCACCGTCGAACTCGAGGATGGTCCGGCGCTCCGGCCACGCCACGTCGACCCGCTTCAGGCGTGCCCCCTCATGGTCGTGGACGACGTGCTGGAGCACGAACGGCGGCGCGTCGAGCGCGACGAGCCGCTGTACGCCCGCCACCTCCAACGGTGAGCCGAGCCGCCAGGCATCCCCGGGCAGCCGCGCGACCACCTCGTGCAGCCGACGACGACCGGGTAGGTGTCGGTGGCGATCGAGCAGGTCGACCACACGCCCCGGCAGGTCGGCGTCGCGGCGCGTCAGGTCGGCGAGCCAGCGCTCGAGCTCGTCGGGTGACGTCGAACCGGCGAGGTCGACCAGGGTCCGCGGGACCGTCGTGCAGGGAATCTGGAAGCGGGCGGTGACCTCGTCGACGCCGATGGAGCGCGTCGACCGGAGCCGGTGGGGACCGACCCGGCGATGCCGAGTGCGCGGCACGAGGACGTCGATGCGCTGCTGGCGCGGGGCGTCGAGGAAGCCGAGCAGGTGCGCGGCGGTCGCGTGCGACGCCCACGCCTCCGTCCCGGCCGCCAGCACCACCTCGGTGACCGAGCCCCGCCAGCTCGGCTCGTGCGTTCGCAGGTCGATGACGTTCGGTACCGCCTCGACCCACGTCCCAGCAGCGATCCGGCGGGCGATGGTGGACGACGAGACCCCGGCGTCACGCAGCTGGCGACGGGTCGCCCGCCCGTGCTGGCGGCGGCCGACCTCGTTCGCGCGCTGATCGACAGTGCCCACGTCCACGAGCCTGCCGCCCGCGGGACCGTGCGCGCCCTCGCGGGTCCCGCGGCCTGTGGAGGAGCCGGCCGACCGG
>SKLC01000242.1 GCA_007123425.1 Nitriliruptoraceae bacterium | reverse complement strand
GCTGCTGGCCATCGGCGCGGCCGGCGTGGCCACCCGTCGCCACGGCCTCGAGGGCTGAGGACCGAGCCGCACATCGAGGAGCCCCGCATGCGCCCACGAACGCTGATCACGGCCCTGGCCGTCGGCAGCCTGCTCGCCAGCGCGTGCGGGGCCGTCGACGGCGGGGAGAGCGACCCCGGTGTCGCCACCACCCCGCCGTCGGCCTCCGACGACGGAGCCATCGCCGAGGCGGAGGACGCCGGCGACGTCACCGCCGCGACCATCGAGCAGCTGCGCTCGCTCGACCCCGAGGTGCTCACCGGCGCCCACGACCACGACGGCGAGGGCCACGAGCACCACGACCACGACCGCTCGGAGCTGTTCGACCTGCCGAGCAGTGTCGAGCCCGAGCGCATCGTGATCCCCACGATCGGCGTCGACGCGGACGTCATCGACCTCGGGCTCTCGCCGAACGGCGAGGTCGAGGTGCCCTCCGACTTCGACCAGGCCGGCTGGTTCGACGAGACGCCCCGGCCCGGGCGGGTCGGCGTCTCGGTGATCACCGGCCACGTCGACTCGCGATCCGGCCCCGCGGTCTTCTTCCGGCTCGCGGAGCTCTCGACCGGGGACCGCATCGAGGTCCACGGAACCGACGGCGAGGTCGTCGAGTTCGAGATGCGCGAAGCGAGTCAGCACGCCAAGTCCGAGTTCCCGGTCGAGGACGTGTTCCGCTCCTCCGACCGCCCGGAGCTGATCCTGGTCACCTGCGGCGGCGTGTTCGACGAGCAGGAGCGCAGCTACCGCGACAACATCATCGTCACGGCCGAGCGCGTCGACGAGTGAGCCACCACACCCGCCGCTCCCGCCCGTCCCGCCGGGCAGGCAGGCTGGCAGGACGCCGTGGTCGACAACGACGACGACCCCGACGACCTCGGGATCTCGGTCGGCGACACGGTGACCTGACCAACGAGGGCGACGTGACCCACACCGTCACCTTCGAGGACGAGGACTCGGGCAACGTCGACCCCGGCGAGACCTACGCGCGCACCTTCGACGCGCCCCGCGAGCTCGCCTACGACTGCACGATCCACGCCGGGATGGACGCCACGGTCACCGTCACCGACTGATCCCGCGACCCCGCGCGGGAGCGGTCACAGGTCCTGCACGACCGGGAGGATGAACGGGCGGCGGCCGGTCTCGGTGCGCCAGAAGCGACCGAGCGCCTGCACGACGTGGCGCTGGATGACCTGCGGGTCCTCGTACTTCGCACGACCGAGCCCGTCGAGCTCGCGGTCCACCGCCTTCTTGGCGCCCTCGAGGATGTCCTCCTCGGTGCCGTGGAACACCACGCCCTTCTGGGTGACGATGGTGTCGCCGACCTTCGCCCCCTCGTGGGTGTCGATGGCCACGATGCAGATGCAGATGCCGTCCTCGCCGATGCGCTTGCGGTCGCGCAGCAGGGCCGGGCCCACGTCGTCGAGCAGGCCGTCGATGTAGACGTGGCTGGTGGGCACGCCCTCCCCGCGCGTGACGTGGCCGTCGGTGAGCAGCACACGGTCCCCGTCCTCGCAGATCAGCACGTGCTCCGGCAGGCAGCCGGTGAGCTCGGCGATCTCGCCGTGGGCGCGCAGATGCCGGTGCTCGCCGTGCACGGGGACGACGTACTCGGGCTCGACGACGTTGTGGAACAGGACCAGCTCCTCGCGACTGGCGTGCCCGGAGACGTGCACGGGGGCCACGCCCTTGTGCACGATCTTGCAGCCACGGCGCGAGAGGTTGTTGATCGAGCGGTAGACCGCCTGCTCGTTGCCGGGGATGAGGCTCGAGGCGAGGATGACCGTGTCGCCCTCGCCGACCTCGAGGTGCTTGTGCTCGCCGGCGCCCATCAGCGACAGCGCGGAGAAGGGCTCGCCCTGCGAGCCGGTGGAGATGACGATGAGCTCGCTGCGGTCGTAGCGCTCGATGTCCTTGGGCTCGACGGCGAGGTCGGTGTCGAAGTCGAGGTAGTCGAGCTCGGAGGCGATGCCCATGTTGCGCACCATCGACCGACCGACGAACACGGGCCGGCGGCCCGCCGCGATCGCGGCGTCGAGCACCTGCTGGATGCGGTGGACGTGGGAGGCGAAGGAGGCCACCACGACCAGGCCGTCGGCGTGCATGATGTGGTCGCGCACGTTGCGGCCGACGGTGCGCTCGCTGGGGACGTGGCCGGGCATGTCCGCGCCGGTGGAGTCGGCCAGCAGCAGGTCGACGCCCTCGTCGCCGAGGCGCGCGAAGTGGGCCAGGTCGGTGGGACGTCCGTCGATCGGGGTCTGGTCGAGCTTGAAGTCGCCGGTGTGCACGATCATCCCGTGGGGCGTGCGGAAGGCGTAGGCCACGCCGTCGGGGATCGAGTGGCTGACCTGGATGGCCTCGACCGTGAAGGCGCCCTCCTCGACGAGGTCGCCCGGCTCGACGACCTCGAGCTCGGGCGCGGGCAGGTCGGGCCACTCCTCGAGGATCGCCTCGACGAAGGCCAGCGTGAGCCGGGTGCCGTAGACCGGGAGCGTGAACTCGTCGTCGCGCGCGGCCTCGGCGAGATCGCGCAGCAGGTAGGGCAGCGCCCCGATGTGGTCGAGGTGGCCGTGGGTGAGGAAGATCGCGTCGATGTCGTCGACGCGGCCCGCGAGCCAGCTCCAGTCGGGCAGGATCAGGTCTACGCCGAGGTGCTCCGCGTCGGGGAAGAGCACGCCGACATCGACGATCGCCAGCCGCCCGTCCACCTCGATGGTGGCCATGTTGCGGCCGATCTCGCCCAGCCCTCCGAGGAAGGTGACCGCCACGGGGGAGCTCATGTGCGTCCTTGTCGCCGGTTCGTGGTGCCGAGGCCGGGAGCGCAGCCGCCGGGGATCATGTTGGGTCCTCGCCCCCGACGCGCCGCCACGCCTCGAGCACCGCGTCGATGGTCTCGTCGAGGGCCTCGACCATGGGTGGGCGCGGCCGCCCGGCCGGCAGCCCGACCGCGGCGAGCGCGCCCTTGAGCGGGCCGGGCGAGGGCTCGAAGAACATCGAGCGGTGCACGGGCATGCAGGTCAGATGCAGCTCCCGGGCCCGCTCGGGATCGTCGGGGAAGACCTCGATCATCTCCGCGATCTGCGGCCCCACCAGGTGGGCGGCCACCGAGACCACGCCGACCGCGCCCACCGACAGCAGCGGCAGGTTGAGCTCGTCGGCGCCGCACCAGACCTCGAACCCGCCGGGCGCGCCGCGGGTCGCCGAGATCGTCTCCGCGGTCTTGGCCACGTTGCCGGCCGCGTCCTTGACCCCGATGATGTTCTCGATCTCGGCGAGCTCGGCCAGCGTGGAGGTCCACAGCTCCGTGCCCGTGCGCCCGGGCACGTCGTAGAGCAGCACCGGCAGGTCGGTCGACTCCGCGGCGGCGCGGAAGTGCTCGACCATGGCCCGCTGGCTCGGGCGGTTGTAGTAGGGGGTGACCACCAGCACGGCGTCGGCGCCCTCGTCCGCCGCCCGCCGGGTGGCGGACACGGTCTTGGCGGTGTCGTTGCTGCCGGTGCCCACCATCACGGTGGCGCGGTCGCCGACGGCCTCCTTGACGGCGTGGAGCAGCTTCCAGGGCTCCTCATCGTGCAGGGTGGGCGACTCACCGGTGGTGCCGTTGGCCAGCACGGTGCCCGTGCCGCGCGCGACGAGGTACGAGGCCAGCCGCCCGGCGCCCTCCAGGTCGAGCTCCAGGTCGTCGGTGAACGGCGTGATCATCGCCGTCGTGACCGGTGCGATGACGCGGTCGCCGGGGCGCGCGTCGTCGCGGGGCGTTCCACCCGCCATGCTGGCCTCCTCACGCGTCACATCGTCGCCACGGGTCCGGCTCGGGCGAGGCTGCGTCGTATCCTACTCTGCCCGCGCCCGCCCCCGCCGCTCCCGGTCACGGGCATCGGACCGGTCCGGGGTGGACGCGCCGACGAGCGGAACGCGAGGAGTCGCCATGGAGGTGCTCGCCCATGCGGGGCCGGGCTCCACGTGGCAGGCCATGGTCTCGGCGGTCGCGGTGGGGCTGGTGCTGGTGGTCGTGCTCGTGGCCGCGGGCCGGCTCGAGCTGCGCCAGCCCGGCGACCTCGTGCTCCCCCTGGCGGGGGTCGCGATCCTCTCCAGCCTCGCGCCGCTGGGCGACGTGTGGCTCTCCGACTGGGTGGGCTGGGCGTTCCCCGTCGGTGTGGTCGCGCTGGCCAGCCTGCTGCTGAGCGCCTTCACGCCCCTGCGCCTGGCCGCCGACGGCGCGCTGCTGTACGTCGCAGGCGGGCTCGCGGTCGTGGGGGCGCTGCTGCTGTACCGGCCGCTGACGCTCGCCTGGCACCCACCGCCCGAGCTGCTGCCCGATCCCGGGCCCACCGCGGTGACCATCCTGGAGCCCACCGACGGCGCGCAGGTCGAGGCCGGCGACCTCGGCGTGGAGGTCGCCGTCGAGCAGGGCTCGATCGGGCCCGGGCGGGTGCTCTTCGACGACCTGCCGTGGGACCCCGCCGAGCAGGGCGTCCTCGAGGTCACCGTCGCCGGTGACCGCGTCGAGGTGGAGCCCGGGCAGGACTGCCCCGCCGTCAACCCCTGTCGGGAGGTCTCGTTCACCGTCGAGGTGCCCGCGGGCCGGGGCGTGGGGCTGCAGGTGGAGTTCCGGCGCGGCGACGGCATGCCCTTCAGCCCGGCGGTCCTCGATCGGATCGAGGTCGACGCACGCTGACCCGCCCCGTCGCGGGGATGCGGGCCCCGCAGCGGGCTGCTCGCCTCGCCGGACGACCTCGGGCGCCGGGCCGGGTCACCTCGGCGTGAGGAACGCGGGCCCGTCGAGGACGATCTGCGCCACCCCGTCGCGCTCACGCACCTGGCCCTGGACGCACACCCGGCGGCCCTCGAGCGCCTCCGGGGGCTCCTCGAAGCGCTCCCGCGCCTCCTCGTAGATCACGACGTCGAACCGTGGCTCCTCGGGGTGCGGGTTGCCGAGATTGAGGAACGTCGGCCCGCCGCCGAGGTCCGGCTCGTGGCTCGCAGCCGCCACCGGTCCCACCACCGCGGCCGCCTGGCCGACCGCCTGCCCGGCCCGGTCCCATGCCAGCGGCTCATCACAGGTCCACGCCGGGCCCTCCGGCACCCCGCCCAGCAGACGGCCCACGCCGAAACCGACGAAGAGCAGCACGGCGACACCGAGGCCGACGATCGTGCGCGCGCGTCGTGATCCCATGCCGCCACCATCCTCGCTCCCCCGGATGTGCGCCGGACCCGGATGGCGAAGGCCGCAGGCGCTCAGGCCTTCGCGCCGCGGATCGCAGCGTAGGCGTAGGCGCCGAGCACCACCAGCACGACCGCCGTGAGGTCGCGGGCGACGTCTGCCACCAGCGGCACGGGCAGGCGGGTCAGCGGGCCGGTGCCCGGCAGGCCGGGCAGCACCGCGATCGCGACCACCAGCGCACCCACCGCCGGCGTGAGGCGCTCGCGACGCCCCATGGCGACCCCGAGCGCGACCACCAGCCCGACGAGGACGTAGACCGCCAGCGACCACCACTGGGTCGAGGTCCCCGGCTCGCCCGCGGCGGCGCGACCGAGCTGGCGGGCCAGGTCGAGCAGCAGCAGCGGCGCGACGCCCAGGCCCAGGCCCAACAGGACCCCCTTGACGCGCTCGCTCATGCCTCACCTCCGGTCGCACGCGCCCGACGGCGGGCCTCGGCCGCGCGCTCGGACTCCAGCCGCTCCAGGTCGCTCTGCCCGTGATCGACGTGGACCATCGCATCGGCCACGGCCCGATGCCCGGCCTGCTCCCCGATGAGCCGGTGCATCTCCTGGACCACCCGGCGGTACTGCGGGTGGCCCTGCGGGGTGGAGCGCAGCTCCAGCATCTGCATCGCGGCCCGGGCGTTGAGCTGCATCGTGTAGCGCACCCGGTAGGCGAAGCACACCGCGTACTGCGCCTGCGCGGGGTGGTCGTCCAGCAGCGTGTCGTACAGCTGCGCGGAGCGCTCGAGCGCCTCGTGCCAGCGGCCGGCCACCCCGGCCTCCTCGAGCTCGACCGGGGTCTCGTACCCGTGTCGGGTGGTCAGGTCCTGCCAGTCGATCGTGAGCATCCGATGGCGCTGCAGGTCCCGGAAGCCGCCGTAGTCGCCCAGCACGTCGAAGCGGTACCAGACGCGCTCGAAGGCGCGTCCCGGCTTGTGCCGCCGGTTGGCCCGCTCCCCCACGTAGGCGCGCAGGACCTCGGCGCGGCGCTGGGCCGGCCAGGCCCGCACCTCCGCCTCCAGCTGCTCCTCGGCGACGGTGACGTGCGGGTAGAGCGCGCCGACCACCAGGGCCACCTCGGCCTCCACGGGGTCGCGCGGGCCGTGGTCGACCAGGGTGACCAGGTCGGCGGGCCGGCTGGGGGCCGTGACCAGCTCCGCCGCGAGCGCCCGGGTCTCGCGGCGGGTCCGGGCGAGGTAGTCGGTCCACGCCCCACCGCGGTCCGGGCGGTCCACGCGGGTGAGGAACGAGGGGATGAGCTTGCGCAGCTCGACCAGCAGCGCGTCGCCGACCGCCCGGGCCTCCGACAGCTCGTCGCCGCGCAGGCGAAGCAGCAGGTTCTCGTAGGACTGCCCCGTGGCGAACATGCCGACGTTGGAGGTGGTGGCCGCGGGGAGCAGGCCGCGGAGCAGGTCCAGCGCCTTGGCCTTGGTGGCGGCGCGGTAGACGCCGTCCGAGGTCGCCTCGTCCTGGGGCCAGCGCTCGCGCACCCACGTCAGCACCTGCGGGACCAGGGAGGCGTAGATGTCGAAGATGGCATCGAGATGGGCCTCGTAGGCCTCGGCGTGGGGGCCGGCCATCACGTCGGCGTCCCGGTGGTAGCGGTAGCGGCCGCCCGGCTTGTCGTCGTAGGGGATGTAGCGGGTGGACTGCTCGAGGTAGGCGGCCAGCCGGCCCCACTCGATGCGCTTGGTCAGCAGGTTGGAGACGTGCTCGAGGGCCACGTGCGCCCCGCCGAGCTGCGCGACGGAATCGTCGCCGTACTCGGCGAAGACCTTGTCGTAGAGGCGCTCGGCGCGGTCCGTGCCCACACCCGCGTCGACCTCGGCCGAGGCGCCCTCCTCCAGCGCGGGCAGGAACTCGTCGAGCAGCAGGCGCCGGACGCTCTTGGGCGAGCGGGAGTAGCGGGCGAACAGCGCCCCCTTGACGACCTCCGGGAGGTTGGTGAGCCCGAACACGTCGCCGTCGAGGTCGGTGACGTACGGGGCCAGGCGCGCACGCTCGTCCGGTGTGAAGTCCTCGCGGACCGCGGATGCTGGCACCGGTCTCCTCGCAGGTGGGCGTCGGCGGAGCCTACCCAGGCGCTGTGATGCGCCTGCAGGAGCGCCGAGGAGGCACACGGGCCCTCCACGAGCAGGCAGTAGCCTCGTCCCGGTCACCACCCGTGTGAGCGACGGCACCCTTCGTGTGCCTCCTCCGACCCACCAGGAGCACCGCGTGCGCGGTCACGGCGGGATGCCGCTGCGCCCCATGGGCGACGCCGGCGACCTCCAGGGCGGGGTCGACCGGAGCGTGGTTCGCCGCGCCGTCGGCATGGCGCGCCCCTACACCCGGCGACTGGCCGGGTTCGTCGTGGTGCTGATGCTCTCCGCCGGGGCCGCGGCGATGCCGCCGCTGCTCGTGCGCGAGGTCATCGACGAGGCGCTGCCCAACCAGGACCTCGGGCTGCTGTGGCTGCTGTTCGCCGGCATGGTCGCGGTCGCGGCCGTGGTGGCCGCGTTGTCGATGACCGAGCGCTGGCTGTCGTCCTGGGTGGGCGAGCAGCTGATCTTCGACCTGCGCCGCATGGCCTACCGGCACGTGCAGTCGATGCCCCTGGCGTTCTTCACCCGCACGCAGACCGGGGCGCTGATCACCCGGCTCAACAACGACGTCGTGGGGGCCCAGCGGGCGCTGACGGGCACGCTGGGCGGGATCGTCGACAACCTCATCACCGTCCTGGTGACGCTGGGGATCATGGTCACGATCTCGTGGCAGGTCACGCTGCTCGCGATCGCGCTCCTGCCCGGCTTCATCATCCCGGCGCGCATCGTCGGGCGGCGGCTGCAGGCCCTCTCCCGGGAGTCGATGGGCCTCAACGCGGAGATGAACAACGTCATGACCGAGCGCTTCCACGTCGCCGGGGCGCTGCTGGTCAAGCTCTTCGGCCGGACCGACCGCGAGGCGGAGCTCTTCGAGCAGCGCGCGGAGCGGGTCGCCCGCATCGGCATCCGCACCGCCATGCACGGGCGCGCGCTCTTCGCCGCGCTCGGGTTCGTCGGCGCGCTGGCCACCGCCCTGGTCTACCTGGTCGGCGGCCACCTGGTCATCCGCGGCGGCCTGGAGCTGGGCAGCGTGGTCGCGCTGGGGATGTACGTCGGGCAGCTCTACGGGCCCCTGGCACAGCTGTCCAACGCCCGGGTCGACCTCATGACCGCGCTGGTGAGCTTCGACCGCGTCTTCGAGGTCACCGACCTCCCCCGCGCCATCGACGAGAAGCCGGAGGCCGAGGAGCTGCGCCACCCGACCGGGCACGTGCGCCTCGACCACGTCTGGTTCCGCTACCCGGAGGCGAGCGGCTCGTCGCTCGAGTCGCTCGAGGGTCCCCGCTCGGAGCACGGGCACGAGGCCTCGGACTGGATCCTGCGCGACATCGACCTGGACATCGCGCCCGGGACCATGGTGGCGCTGGTGGGCCGGTCGGGCGCCGGCAAGTCCACCCTCACCTCGCTGGTGCCGCGGCTCTACGACGTCACCGAGGGCGCGGTGCGGCTCGACGGCCACGACGTGCGCGACCTGACCCTGGACTCGGTGGCCGACGCCGTGGGGGTGGTCAGCCAGGACCCGCACCTGTTCCACGTCTCGATCGCGGAGAACCTGCGCTACGCGCGCACCGAGGCCACCGACGAGGAGCTCGAGACGGCCTGCCGCGCCGCACGGATCCACGAGGTGGTCGCGCGCCTGCCCGACGGCTACGCCACCGTGGTGGGCGAGCGCGGCTACCGGCTCTCCGGCGGGGAGAAGCAGCGCCTGGCGATCGCCCGGATGCTGCTCAAGGACCCCGCGGTGGTGATCCTCGACGAGGCGACCGCCCACCTCGACACGGAGTCGGAGCGCGCGGTGCAGGCCGCGCTGGCCGAGGCGCTGCGGGACCGCACCAGCCTCGTGATCGCCCACCGGCTGTCGACCGTCGTCGACGCCGACGAGATCGTCGTGCTCGACGAGGGCCGGATCGTCGAGCGGGGCACCCACGCGCAGCTGCTGGCCCACGGGGGCCTGTACGCCGAGCTCGCCCGCACGCAGCTCGTGGCGCCCGAGAGGAGCTGATCCCGCGCCGGACGGGTCAGGCGCCGTCGGCGCGCTGGTCCTCGTCGCCGGCGTCCTGCTCCGGTGGCTTCTGGGAGGCGGGCGCGGACTCGCCGGGGTCGGCCTCGTCCGGCGTGGGCGCAGAGGGCTCACCGGCGCGCTGCCCGCCCTCGTCCGTCTCGCCCGAGGTCGCCGGCGGGGTCCGCTCGCCCACGTCGTCCTCGGCAGCCTCCGGCGTCGACGGTGCGGGGCCGTCCTGGGCCGGCGTCGGCGACGGCGCGGGGGCGTCCTCGGACGGCGTCGGCGGGGGGGAGTCCTGGGATGGCGTCGGGACGTGCTCGACCACGCCCGAGCCGTCGGCGTCCTCGGGCAGGCGGCGCTTGGTCTCGCCCGACGCCCAGCGCAGGGCCGCGTCGTGGCGGTCGTCGGGGGTGATCCCCGTGGCGACCATCCGGTCGTAGACCGCCTTGGCCTGCTCGTACTCGCCCTTGCGCGCGTGCTCCCACAGCAGCTCGCGGAAGGTGGGCTCGTCGACCGACACCCCGGCCTGCTGCAGGGCGTCGAGCAGCTCGCCCGCGACGGCGAGCTGCCCCGCGCGCACCGCTCCCCCGACGATCTTGGAGGCGTCGGCGCTGGTCGGCACGATCTGGTGGCCGAGCATGTGGCGCAGCAGCTCGATGGCGTCCTCGACGCGCTTGGCACGGACCAGCTCGGCGAGCAGCGAGCCGTAGTGCCGGCCGTGGGTGAGGGTGCCGCTGGCACGCAGCTGCTCGAGCCGCGCGCGGGCCTCGTCGAGGCGCTTGGCGCGGACCAGGCGCTCCACGATGTCGCGGGCCGCGCGGCGGTCGGCGGGCACGCCGTGGGCGACCGTGAGATCGAAGACGTGCGTGGCGGTGTCGAGCTCGCCGGCCTTGAGGTGGCGGATCACCACGTCGGCGGCCTTCTGGGGCGGCACGGGCACGCCCAGCAGCAGCATCCAGTCGATGACCCCGCTGGCCGCCCGCACGCGGTTCTTGCTCAGGCTCACGTCGATGAGCGACTCGAGGTTGCCGCCCGTGGGGATGCGCCCGGCGTCCGAGAGCTCCTGGGCGACCGCCCACGCGCCGTCCACGTCGCCCCCGGACAGCCGTGCCTGCAGCACCGCGTTGTGGTGGAAGCTGGTGGGCTCGGCGCCGTCCTCGCGCATCGCCGCCAGCTCGGCCTCGGCCGCCTCCGCGTCGCCCGCGCGGGCGTGCGCGAGCACGAGGTCGGTGCGCACGTCGGCGGGGACCTCGACGCCGGCGCTGCGGAGGCT
>SKLC01000276.1 GCA_007123425.1 Nitriliruptoraceae bacterium | reverse complement strand
TGGCGTGCCGCGGGCATGACCGACGTGCCGGTCACGGTCCGGCTCTGCGACGACCACGCGACCAGCGAGGCCCTGGCCGAGGACGTGCTGGCGGCCCTGACCGCCAGCGGGCTGCCATCCGACGCGCTGGTGCTCGCCATCAGCGAGCGGGCGCTCGCGCACGGCGGCGCCACCTTCGCCGCCACCGTGGACACCCTCGCCGAGCACGGGGTGGACGTGGTGGTCACCGGCTTCGCCTCCGCCGACGTCGGCATCTCCCGGCTCTCGCACGTGCGCATCGCGGGCGTGGAGCTCGCCGCCTCGATCGTGCGCCGCGCGTCCGGTGTCGAGCGCCCCGTCCTCGACACCGCGCTCCGGTTGGCCGAGGGGCTGGGGCTGCGCGTCCAGGCGGCCGGGGTGGAGGACGAGGCCCAAGTCGAGCTGCTGCGCTCCCAGGGCTGCGTCGTCGCCCGGGGCCCGGCGTTGAGCCTGCCGCTGCCGGCGCGCGTGGTCGAGGGGCGGCTGCGCGAGCGGGATGGCAGGACCCCGGTCACGGCCACGCTGCTGGCCGGTGCGCCGCCCGCGGATGGCGCGCCCGGCGATCAGTCGGATGTCGACCAGGTGCTCTCGGCGACGCTGTCGGGAGCACACGTGCTGGAGTCCGAGGTGACGGCGGTGCTGCGACGGGTGGGCGCGCTGGGGGCGGGGCTGGGCACCGACCGGTGAGCCCCGGCTGGCCCCGTCACCCGCGGCGGACCTGCAGCGCGCGGGGGCCCCGTCCGTCGTCGCCGAGCTCGAAGGTGACCCGCTCGTCCTCCCGCAGCGTGCGGAACCCCTGGGTCTCGATCGCCGAGTGGCGGACGAACACGTCCTCGCCGCCCTCGTCGGGGACGATGAAGCCATAGCCCTTCTCGCCGCTGAACCACCGCACGTGTCCCGACCGTCGGCGGGACTGGATCCTGATCTCCTGGGTGGGAAGCTGGTGGACGGGCTCGCTCACCGTGGGGTGTCCTCGTCGGCAGGGGCAGGGGCGAGGTGTGGCCGGGCGTCGCGGCGGCGGTCGCGTCGTGCCGGTGACCGGTGAGGGTATGAGCCCGCCGCCGGGCCCACGAGCACGTCCCCGGCCGTTCGGCGAGGGCGGGCGGTGCGCACACGAGGGCCTCGGCGCGGACCGTCGGCCCCGCCGGGGCGCCTAAGGTGCGGGGCCGACCGGAAGCGATGCGCGACGCACGCGTGCGCCGGCGGCCGGGATGAGGTCGGCGGCGTCGACGGGCCGTTCGAGGAGGGACCACGGGTGGGGCAGCAGCAGGCGGGGCAGGCCCCCGCGGCCTCGAGCGCGACGCTCGCGCCGCTGCGCGAGCCCGCCTACCGGCGCATGTGGCTGGCCGCGATCGTCTCCCACCTCGGCACGTTCCTGCAGCTGACCGCTGCGCCCTGGCTGATGCAGGAGCTGACCGGCTCCCCGCTGCTGGTCGCGCTGGTCACCACCTCGCTGCTCACCCCACGGCTGCTGCTCGTGGTCCCCGCCGGGGCGCTGGCCGACCTGTTCGACCGTCGGGCGCTGCTGCTGGTCGGCCACGCGGTGAGCGCGGGGGCGGTGGTGGCGATGACCGTCCTGACCGCGCTGGAGCGCATCGACGCGGTCTCGCTGCTGGCGCTGACGTTCGTGCTGGGGATCGGGTCCGCGCTCGCGCTGCCGGCGTTCCAGACGCTGGTGCCCGACCTGGTGCGCCAGCCGCTGCGGGCACAGGCGATCACCCTCAACTCGGCGGCGTTCAACGTGGCCCGCTCGGTGGGCCCTGCGTTGGGTGGCGCGCTGGTCGCCGCCGGGCTGACCTCGGCGGCCTTCGGCGCCAACGCGGTCTCCTATCTCGCGGTCGTGGGCGTGCTGCTCTCCTTCCCCCGCGGCACCGCGTCGGACGAGGCGCGCCCGCGGGTGTGGCGCTCGGCCGCCGCAGGGGTGCGCTACGCCCGCTTCACCCAGCCCATCCGCATCCTGCTGACGGTCGCCGCGCTGTTCGCCCTGACCAGCGCCAGCCTGCAGTCGCTGCTCCCCAGCGTCGCGTCGGTCGATCTGGGCCTGGGCGGCGGAGGCTTCGGGGTGCTCTTCGGCCTCTTCGGCGCCGGCGCGCTGGCCGGGGCGTTGACCCGCGAGCGCGTCCGGGTCCCGGCGGGCCGGGTCATGCTGCCGGGCTCGATCGGCCTCTTCGGGGTGGCTGCGGCGGGTGTGGGGCTGGCCCCGGCGCCGTGGACGGCCGGCGTGGCGATCACCGTGGCCGGCACGGCGTTCCTGTGGAGCATGACCACCCTGAACGCCAGCGTGCAGCTGCTCGCCCCCCGATGGGTGCGGGGCCGGGTCGTGAGCCTGTTCGTGCTCGCGGTGGGCCTGCAGCCGGTCGGCGCGTTCTTCGCCGGCCTGCTGGCCGAGCGGGTGGGCGCGGGCGTGTCGGTGGCGGTCTTCGGTGCCGCGGCAGCGGTCCTGGGGCTGGTCACCCTGCGGCTGCCGCTGCCGGTGCTCGGCGGGATCGAGGAGCCGGCCCCACCCGACGACTGGGAGACGCCCACGCACGCCCGCCACGTCTCCGGCACCCCGATCCTGGTGGTGACCACCTGGGAGATCGACCGCGAGGACCTCCAGCAGTTCCTGTCGGTGATGCGCGAGCTGCGCCGGCATCGCTTCCGCACCGGCGCATACCGGTGGTCGCTGTTCCGCGACGCCGACCGCCCCTACCGCATCACCGAGTTCTTCGCCGTCCACGACTGGGAGGAGCACCTCGCCCAGCACCGCCGGATGGACGCGGAGATGGCGGCCGTGATCACCCACGCCCGGGGCTTCGACCGCGCCGACGGCCCGCGCACCCGCCACCTGGCCGGCATCGACGTGGTCGACCCGGACGCGCCGCCGTTCGAGGAGCAGCTGCTGACCGTGCACGAGGAGCTGCACCGCACCGACGGTAGCGTGCCGCTCGCCCACGACGACCGGGACGGGTGAGCCCATGCGTCTCTTCCGTGGCTGGGGCGTGGTCGCCGGCGTGTGTGCCCTCATGGCCATCTCCTGTGGGCTGGGCTTCTACAACGCCAGCGTCTACCTCGAGGCGCTCGTGGTGGAGCGCGACATCCCCATCGGCATCGGATCATGGGCCTCGGCGGTCTTCTTCGTGCTCTTCGGCGTGGCTGGTCTGCCGATCTCGCGCTACGTCGGCGAGCGCGACCCCCGGCCGGTGATCGTCGGCGGCGGGGTGCTCGGCGGTCTCGCCCTGCTCGGCCTCTCCGTGGCGGCGCGTCCGTGGCAGCTGGTCATCGTGTTCTCCGCCCTGGGCGTGGCGTTCGCCGCGGTCTCGTTCGTACCGGGCACCGTGCTGGTCAACCGCTGGTTCGTGCGCCGCCGCTCGACGGCGCTGGCGTTGGCCACCAGCGGCCTGTCGATCGGCGGGATCGTGATCACACCCGCAAGCGCGGCCGCCATCGAGCGCACCAGCCTGGCCGAGGTGACGCCCTGGCTCGCGGTGCTGTGGACGCTCGGGGTGCTCCTGGTCGTGGTCGTGGCGATCCGGCCGTGGCCCGAGCGCTACGGGCTGGCGCCCGACGGAGACCCGATGCCGAGCGAGCCGGAGGTGCCCGTGACCGGGCTCACGCCCGGCGAGGTCTACCGGACGCGCACGTTCCGCCTGCTGACCGTGGGCGTGACGCTCTTGATGCTCAGCCAGGTCGGCGCGCTGGCGCACATGTACGGCATCGGCGTCACCCGTGTGGACCCCACCACGGCGGCACTGGGTGTCTCCACGGTCGCGACGTCGTCGGTGGTGGGCCGCCTGGCGGGCATCTGGATCCTGCAGCGGCTCGAGGCGCTGCGGTTCACGTTGGCCCTGGGGATGCTGCAGGTCCTCTCGATGGGGCTGCTGGGCGTCGATGCCGGTCGTCCTGGGCTCCTGCTGGCCGCTGCGGTCTTCGGCCTGAGCGTGGGGAACCTGCTGGTGGTGATCCCCGTCGTCCTGGTCGAGTCGTTCGGCATGTCGCCCTACGCGCGCATCTACGCCGTCAATCAGCTCGTCGGGGCTGTCGGGGTCGCGGTGGGGCCGATCCTGTTCGGCACCGTTCGGGATGCGCTGGGCACCTACGGACCGGCCGCCGGCGCCGCCGCCGCCATCTCCTGCGCGGCGGTGCTGCTCTTGGTGCTCACGCAGCGCGCCCGGCCCGGCGAGGGGCTGCCGGTCGCGCCGAGCCTGCCCGGGTGGCGGCGAGCGGATTGGGACGGCCCCGGACCCTCGGCCGGAGGGCCGGTCGCCTAGCGCGGATCACGTGGCGTCGGGCAGCGTCGTCGGCACCGTACGGCCGGGCTCGACGCCTGCCAGGGGCCGTGTACGGCTGCGAGGTCTCACATGGTCTCGGCGACGACAGGGCCGGCGACACCCTCGTCCAGGGATGTGCCCTTCCCGGCGCGCTTGGCCTCGGGCAGGTCCACGGGGCGCACCACCGTGGGACGCTCGCCGTGCAGGTGGAGGTCGCCGGCCACGCCGCACCACAGCAGCCGGTCGGTGCCGGTGACCACGCCCTTGCCGCCGCGGCCCTTGGTGGGATACTCGTCGAGCGGCGTGCGCTTGACCGTCCCATCGGTCGAGACGGTCGCGACCTCGCCCTCGTCGCTGCCGTGCGGCACGACCGTGGCGGCCACGACGGCCGCGCCATCGGGGACCTTCATGCCCGCCACGCCGGCGGCGCTGCGTCCCATCGGGCGGACGTCGGCGGCGGGGAACCGGGCGACGAGACCCGCATCGTTGGCCAGCAGCAGGTGGTCCTCGTCGCGGCAGCGGGTGACGGCGACGATGCGGTCGTCGTTCTTGACGCCGGCGGCCTGCAGGCTGCGCTGCTTGGCCTCGGCGTACTCCGCCAGCGCCGTGCGCTTGACCTGCCCGCCGGCCGAGACGGTCACCAGGGTCAGGTCGTTCTCGCCGGTGAGCGCGACCGCCCCGGCCAGCGGCGCATCGGGCCCGCCACCGACCACGCCGGCGACGTGGGTGCCGCGCTGGTTGGCCTTGACGACCGGGACGTCGCCCACGGGCAGGCGGTAGCCGGTGCCCTGCTCGTCGACGAGCAGCAGCACATCGTCGGTGGTGCAGCGCACGACCGCGACCAGGGGATCATGCGGGTGCTTGTGCGCCGGGGTGGTCCGGCGCTGGGTGAGCGGCTTCGCGTAGCCGCCCCGGGTGATCAGGACGGTGACCTCCTGGGCCTCGAAGCCGGCCTGAGAGCCGCCGGCCAGCAGATCCTCCTCGGAGATCCCGGACGCCACGATCCGCGAGCGCCGCGGTGTGGCGTGCAGCCGCTTGATCTCGGCCAGCTCCTCCGCCAGGAGGCGGTCGAGCACGGCCGGGTCGCCCAGGATCTCCTCGAGCTCCGCGATCGTGGCCTGCAGCTGCTGGTACTCGTCCTCGAGCGCGGCGCGCTCCAGGGCCGCGAGCCGACGCAGCTGCATGTCCAGCACCGCCTGGGCCTGGACCTCGCTCATCTCGAAGCGCTCCATCAGCCCCTGCTTGGCGACAGACGCCGACTCGCTGCCGCGGATCAGGGCGATCACCTCGTCGAGATGGTCGAGGGCGGTGAGCAGCCCCTCGACGACGTGGGCGCGGTCGCGGGCCTTGCGCAGCCGGTGCTCGGTACGGCGGGTGAGCACGTCGCGCTGGTGAGCGAGGTAGTGGGTGAGCGCGTCGAGCAGCCCCAGGGTCCGCGGCGCCCCGTCGACGAGCGCGACGAGGTTGACGTTGAAGTTGGTGCGCAGGTCGGTGAGCTTGTAGAGCTTGGCCAGCACCTTGGCGGGGTCCTCGCCGCGCTTGAGCTCGACCACGATGCGCATGCCGTCCCGGGAGGACTCGTCGCGCAGGTCGCGGATCGCCTCGAGCTTGCGGTTGGCGACGAGGTCGGCGATGCGCTCGAGCAGGGCGGCCTTGTTGACCTGGTAGGGGATCTCGGTGATGACGATGCGGGGCAGGTTGCCGGTGCGGGTCTCGGTGGTGGCCACGGCCTCGACCTGGATCGCGCCGCGGCCGGTGCGGTAGGCCTCGCGGATCCCGTCGCCGTCGACGATGCGCGCCCCGGTGGGGAAGTCGGGGGCGGGCACGTGGCGCAGCAGCGCCTCCACGTCGGCGTCCGGCTGCTCGATGAGGTGCTGGCAGGCGTCGATGACCTCGCCGAGGTTGTGCGGTGGGATGCTGGTGGCCATCCCGACGGCGATGCCGTTGGCGCCGTTGACCAGCAGGTTCGGGAAGCGTGCTGGGAGCACGACCGGCTCGGTGTCGTAGCCGTCGTAGTTCTCCACCTCGTCGACGGTGTCCTCGTCGATGCCCGCCAGCAGCTCCATCGCCAGCGGCGACAGGCGCGCCTCGGTGTAGCGCATGGCCGCGGGCGGGTCGCCGTCGACCGAGCCGAAGTTGCCGTGGCCGTCGATCAGCGGCTCGCGGGTGGCGAAGTCCTGGGCCATGCGCACCAGGGCGTCGTAGATCGAGGAGTCGCCGTGGGGGTGGTAGGTCTTCATGACCTCGCCGACGGCCGAGGCGCACTTGCGGTAGGGCCGGTCGGGGTGCAGGCCCGACTCGTACATCGAGTACAGGATCCGGCGCTGCACCGGCTTGAGCCCGTCCCGCACGTCGGGCAGCGCGCGTCCCACGATGACCGACATCGAGTAGTCGAGGAAGGACTGCTCCATGCGGTCCTCGAGCGAGACGTCGAGGACCTGACCGGAGGTCATGATCGGGGTGGAGGTGGTGGCCATGGGTTCGTCCTCACAGCAGGGTCGGGCCGACGGGTGCGCCTTGGGTGGGTCAGACGTCGACGTTCTCGGCGAACTTCGCGTTGGAGACGATCCACCCACGCCGTGGGTCGGTCTGGTTGCCCATCAGCAGCACGAAGAGCTCGTCGGCGCGGGCGGCGTCCTCGATGTTGATCCGCAGCAGGGTGCGGCGGGCCGGGTCCATGGTGGTGGCCCACAGCTGCTCGGCGTCCATCTCGCCGAGTCCCTTGAACCGCTGGATCTCGACGTTGGCGTTGCGCTTGAACTCCGACTTCAGCAGCTGGTCGCGTTCCGGGTCGCTCATCGCGTAGGCGACCTTGGAGCCCTTGCGCAGCTGGTACAGCGGTGGCTGGGCCAGGTAGAGGTGGCCGTCCTCGATGAGCTTGGGCGTGAGCCGGTAGAAGAAGGTCAGCAGCAGCGTGGTGATGTGGCCGCCGTCGACGTCGGCGTCGGCCATCAGGATGATCTTGTCGTAGCGCAGGCGACCGTGGTCGTACGAGTCGCCCACGCCCGTGCCGATGGCCTTGACCAGCGCCTGGATCTCGGCGTTCTCCAGCACGCGCTGCATCTGCGCCTTCTCGACGTTCAAGACCTTGCCCCGCAGCGGCAGGATCGCCTGGGTGTGGCGGTCGCGTGCCGCCTTCGACGAGCCGCCCGCCGAGTCCCCCTCGACCACGTAGAGCTCGGTCTCCGACGGGTCGCGGGAGGTGCAGTCGGCGAGCTTGCCGGGCAGCCCCGCCGACTGGCTGTCGAGCAGGCCCTTGCGGCGGGTGAGGTCGCGCGCGGCCTTGGCCGCCTGGCGGGCCTTGGCGGCCACCGCCGCCCGCTTGACGATCTGGCGGCCCTTGGCCTTGTGCTTGACCAGCCAGGCGGTCAGCGCCTCGCTGACGACCTGCTCGACGTAGCCGCGCGCCAGCGTCGAGCCCAGCCGGCCCTTGGTCTGCCCCTCGAACTGCGGATCGGGCAGCTTGATCGAGATGACCGCGACCAGGCCCTCCCGCACGTCGTCACCGGTGAGGTTGGGATCCTTCTTGAGCAGCGCGCCCGAGTCGCGGCCGAACTTGTTCAACGTCGAGGTCAGCGCGCGCCGGAAGCCCTCCTCGTGGGTGCCCCCGTCGCCGGTGCGCACGATGTTGACGTAGCTGCGGAGCCGGTCGTCGTGGAAGCCGTCGGACCAGGTGAACGCCACGTCGAGGGCGACCGCGTGCCCGTCGAAGGTCCGCTCGTCGCGCGCCTCGACGACGGGTGCCAGCGGCTCCTTGCCGTGCAGCAGCTCGTCGACGAAGTCGGAGAGGCCGTGCTTGAACCGGAAGGTCTCGGATCGCCCGTCGCGCTCGTCGACCAGGGCGATCTCGAGCCCCGGGTTGAGCAGCGCCGTCTCGCGCAGTCGCTCGCCGATGCGTGCGTAGTCGAAGTCGGTGGTCTCGAAGACCTCTCGGTCCGGCCAGAAGCGCACCAGCGTGCCCGACCCCTTGGCCTTGCCGGTGCGGGTCAGCTCCTCGACGCGCGGGCCGCGCTCGAAGGCGATTGCGTGGCGGTGCCCGTCGCGGGTGACCTCGACCTCGGTGCGGGTGGCGAGCGCGTTGACCACGGAGACCCCGACCCCGTGCAGGCCTCCGGAGACCGCGTAGGACTGCTGATCGAACTTGCCGCCGGCGTGCAGGGTCGTCAGCGCGAGCTCGACCGCCGGCAGCTGCTCGGTGGGGTGCAGGTCGACCGGGATGCCGCGCCCGTCGTCGGTGACCTCGCAGCCACCGTCGGCCCGCAGCCGCACGGTGATGCGCCCGGCGTGGCCGGCGAGGTGCTCGTCGACGGCGTTGTCGACGACCTCCCAGACGAGGTGGTGCAGGCCGCGGGCGTCGGTCGAGCCGATGTACATCGCCGGGCGGCGACGCACGCCCTCGAGGCCCTTGAGGACGCTGATGCTCTTCGCGCTGTACTCGGTCACGGGCAGGCTCCTCGCACGGCTCCACGGGGTCGCGGTCGTGCGGTACGCGGGGTGGGACGGGGGCGCGCCCGAGGGGCTCTCGGCGCGTTCGGGCACGCCGGGGGCAGCACCGCAGGCAGCGGGTCACGGTACTGAACGCCTCCGACAGGGCCGAGCACCCTGGGTCGCGCCACGCTGGCGGCGAGGAGCGGCGCGCGCTGCGTGCGCTTGCGAGTACGTTTCCCCCGTCCTCGGTGCCCGACCCATGCCGCCGAGACCGGGCACCGACGTCGTGGCGGGGCCGGGAGACGCCCGCGAGGAGGACGATCCCCATGCCGATCGAGACCACCGCCATCCCGGGGCTGCTGGTGGTGCGCTGGGAGACCCACGGGGACGAGCGGGGGTTCTTCCGGCAGACCTACCGCCACGACGAGCTCGCCGAGGCGCTCGGCCGTGAGGTGCACCTGCGCCAGGGCAACCACTCACGCAGCGAGCCGGGGGTGCTGCGGGGCTTCCATGCCGAGCCGTGGGACAAGCTGGTCTATGTCGCTCGCGGCACCGCGTTCGCCGGCATCGCCGACCTGCGCCCCGACAGCCCCACCTTCGGGCAGGCGGCGACCTTCTGGCTCGGTGACCCGCCGGGGGAGCGCCTGCGGCTGTTCATCGCGGAGGGACTTGGCAACGCCTTCTGCGCCACCGGCGAGGTCGCGGTGGACTACCTCTACGACGTCTCCGACTACTGGCGCCCGGGCGTCGACAAGCGCGCGGTCGCCTGGGACGACCCCGACATCGGCGTCGCCTGGCCGGTCACCGATCCCGAGCTCTCCGAAGCCGATCGGCGGGCACCGACGCTTCGAGAGCGCTTCCCCGACCATCGTCGTTGGCGTGCCGGACCCTGACGGCAACCTGTGCATGCCAGACGCCCGCGAGAGGGGAAGCTCGCGGGCGTCTGGGCCGACCCGGACGTGATCGCCCGGGCGGCGGGCGCCGGTGGGGCAGCGACGCTTGGGGCTGGACGTCGCGGCAGGGGTCCCCTGGAGGCGCCCGGACCTTCGTGTGCGTGGTGGTGGTCACCACCCGGCTGGTCGCTGCCGGCGAAGGCCCGTCGCAGAAGCATGGAGGCACGAGCCGCGCCGGGCCGTGCAGCCTGCGACGCTCAACGCCGGTCGTGTGGCATGAACACCCGGGTTCTCTGCCCGAAGCCGACGATTCGTAGACGCAACGGCCACGGAGCGTGGCCTGGCTCGCGCTACTGGACCTTGGAGATCAGGTCCTGGAGCGGGCCGTCCTCGCCGCGTGACCCTCGGGCCTGGAGCGCCTCGGGGTCGAGCACGGTCAACGAGCGGCGTCGCGTGCTGATGATCCCTGCCTGCCGGAGCGACTGGAGCACCTTGGCGGTCGACTCCCGGGACGAGCCCGCCCAGGAGGCCAGCTCCTCCTGCGTGAGCCGTGGTCGCAGGCGCAGCCCTTCCTCACAGGGCTCCCCCCACCGCTCGCACAGCTGCACGAGTCGGCGCAGCACCCGCTCGGTGGTGGAGGTGGCGGTGAAGGTCAGCGACTCGTCGCGCAGGTCAGCGAGCTCATTGGTCGTGGTCTGCAGCCACGACAGGGCGATCGCCGGGCGGCTGCGCGCCAGCGCTCGAAGATCGCTGCCCGCGATCACCAGTGCCTGGGCGGGCTCGAGGCTGGTGATGTCGCCTCCGCTGGGCCGGCCGAGCGTGGCGGTCAGGCCCGCCATGTCGCCGGCGCCCAGGACGCCGACGACGACATCGAGCCCTTCCGCGGTGGTGCGGTGCTCCTTGGCGGTGCCGGTGAGCAGGAGCAGGACCATGTCGTCGGTGGCACGGCCCAGCACCTCGCGACGTCCCCGTCGCCGCATGCGCGCGACCGACAGCAGCGCCGCCAGGTCCGGTCGCGGCAGGCCGCCGAGCA
>SKLC01000231.1 GCA_007123425.1 Nitriliruptoraceae bacterium | reverse complement strand
GGTGGGCCGGGGCCTCGCCGGCCTCCCCCCGGGCGCCGTCCGGGTGCGGCGTCGCCGACTCGGCCGCGTCGAGCAGGTCCCGCGGGGTCTGGGCGCTGGAGAGCACCTCGTCGGGCAGGCGAACCGCGAGCTCGTCCTCCAGACGCACCAGCAGCTCGGCCATCGCCAGGCTGTCGAGCCCGAGGTCACGGTCCAGCCGCGTGCCGAGGCGCACCGCTGGCGCCCGCCGGTGGCCATGGACCTCCGCGGCGAGCTCGGCGACGGTCGTCAGCAGCCGGGCGGTGCGGTCGTCGTCCCTGGACGGCTGCCGCGGGTCCACCGCTGCCTCCTCGTCGTCGACGTCACGTGCCCCGCGCCGCCGGGCTGGATCGCGGCTCGCCGGGGGCGCGCCCTACCCCACCAGCCTCGCATGTCCCAGCACGTGCGGGGACGTGGGGACGAAGACCCGCCCGGGCGGGAAGCGGAACCGCGACAGCTCCTCCACCTCGAACCCGGCGTGCCGCAGGGTCGCCACCGTGTCGCGGCTGCTGTGGCACCCGGCCGCCACGTGCGGCCAGACGACGTCGAAGCGCTCCTGCAGGCGCGCACGTCGCGGGTCGCGGCTGCGCACGTGCTCGTAGACCCGCAGCTCGCCCCCCGGCCGCAGGACCCGGGCCAGCTCGCGCGCCGCCGCGTCCGGATCGACGACCGAGCACAGCACCAGCGAGACCACCGCGGCATCGACCGCGTCGTCGTCCAGCGGCAGCCGCTCGGCGATGCCGTCGCGGACGTCGACGGGCATCGGCGCCGCGGCGGCGGCGCGCTCCGCGTCAGCGCGCAGGTGGCGCTCGGGCTCGACCGCCACGACCTCGGTGACCGTGTCGGGGTAGTAGCGCAGGTTGATGCCGTGGGCGGCGCCGACCTCCAGCACGCGGCCGGAGAGCCCCGCCAGCAGCCGACGGCGGTGGGCCTCGCCCCCGTGGCGCTCCATGCTGGCCGCCAGGCGCTTGTAGACGTGGGCGAAGACGGGGTTGGAGGCACTCACCGGGCACCTTTCGCGGCCGGGTGACGGCCGGGTCGTGGCTGCGACACGTGCACGGTAGAGGCGAGCCGGCGCCGGCGCCGAGCGCCGATGTATCGTGGTCTGCACGGCGGGAGGGAGGGCCGGCGATGCCCGCGCTCGAGGAGATGGAGCTGCCCACGGTCGGGCTGATGGACGCCGGCCTGGCGGGCGAGGGCTTCCACGAGGCCCTGGACGCGCTGGCGGAGCAGTCCTGGCTGGCCCGCACCGACCTCGGCTACGTCGTCCTGGCGCGGGACGCCGTGGACCGGATCCTGCGCACGCGGCACGCCCGCATGCCCGCCATCGAGCTGCTGGAGCTGCAGGGCGTCACGTCGGGCCCGATGCACGACCAGCTGGCGGGCAACCTGCTCAACCTCCACGGCGAGCAGCACCGTCGCCTGCGGGGGCTGGTGCAGTCGAGCTTCACGCCGGCGGCCGCGCAGCGCCTGCGGCCGGTGATGCGCGCCCATCTCCAGCACCTCTGGGCGGCGCTGTCCGCCGACGGGGAGCTGGACCTGGTCGCCGAGCTCGCGCTGCCCTACCCCGCCCGCATGATCGCCGAGATCGTCGGCGCGCCCGTCGCCGACGCCCGCCGGCTCGGCGAGTGGGCCTACTGGCTGCAGTCGACCTTCGATCCCACCAAGATCTCCGGCTCCCCGGAGCGGATCGAGCAGGCCGCGATCGAGTTCCACGACTACGTGCAGGGCCTGCTGCGGGCACCGGGGGAGGACGGCGAGGGCGACGACCTGCTGTCGACGCTGCGCCCGGAGGTGCGCGCCGGGACGCTGAGCGAGGCCGAGTGCGTCTCGCTGGTCGGCTCGGTGCTGATCGGCGGAGTCGACACCACGCAGGCGCAGCTGGCCCACACCGTCCGGCTGCTCGCTCAGCATCCCGACCAGTGGCGCGCGCTGCGCGCCGACGTGCGCCTCGCCGCCGCCGCGGTGGACGAGGCGCTGCGCTACGAGCCGATCACACCGTTCACGGCCCGGCTGGTGACCGAGGAGTTCACCGAGCGCGGGGTCACCTTCCCCGAGGGCACGGTGCTGGTGGTCTGCGCGGCCACCGCCAACCGCGACCCGGCGGTCTACGACGCGCCCGGCGTGTTCGACATCACCGCCGACCGGGGCGGCGTGGCGCCGCTGACCTTCGGGGCCGGCCCCCACTTCTGCCTCGGTCATGCCCTGGCCCGCGCCGAGCTCGAGGAAGCGCTGGCCTTCCTCGCCACGCGGGTCGAGCGGGTCGAGCTCACCGGGCCGCCGCGCTACGACACCCCCGCGGGCGTCTACGGCCTGCACGAGCTGCCGGTGCGGCTGCACCCGGCCGAGGTTCAGGGCGATCCCTGAGGAGCGCGCCGCTGGCGTGGACGAGGGTGAGGGTCACCCCGTCCGCGTCACGCAGGAGCTCCCATGTCCCGTCGTCTCACCGACCTCGCCGGCCAGGCCGGCACCGACCGCGATCGCGTGGTCGACCTCGTGCGTGGGGTCTCGCTGCTCGTCGTCGCCCTCGGCCACTGGCTGCTGGCCGCCGTGTGGGTCGACGACGCCGGAGCGCTGCACGCCGACCACCTGCTGACGATCTCGCCCTGGACCCGCTGGCTGACCTGGGGCGCGCAGGTGATGGCCCTGTTCTTCATCGCCGGCGGCTTCGCCAACGCGACGTCCTGGCGGGGCCACGTCGCCGCCCGCGGCGGCTACGGGCCGTGGCTGGCGGGCCGCGCGGCCCGGCTGCTGGGGCCCACCGTGCCGTTCGTCGCCGGCT
>SKLC01000367.1 GCA_007123425.1 Nitriliruptoraceae bacterium | reverse complement strand
GACTGGGTTGATAGGCCGGAAGTGGAAGCGTGGCAACACGTGGAGCTGACCGGTACTAATAGCCCGAGGACTTGCCGTACTCGCGCTCGCGCTCGCTATGGAGTTCCAGGATCGTCAGACATGTCTGGCAATGCTGGACGGCGGCTCTCAGGAGTCGCCACAATGACAACGGTCGAGGATTCTCGACCCACACAACGTCCACAGTGCCACACGATTTCCCGTGGCCATTGCGGAGGGGTCACACCCGGCAACATTCCGAACCCGGAAGTTAAGCCCTCCAGCGCCGATGGTACTGCCGGGGCAACCCGGTGGGAGAGTAGGTCGCCGCGGGATCCTTTTCGGTCGAGGCCGTCCCTATTTGGGGGCGGCCTCGACTGCGTCGGGGCCCCTCGGGCGGGCAGGCAGGTCGCGCCGCGCCAGCGTGGCGTCCCTCGAGGTGCCAGCCCCACCATCGTGGCGCGCATCGAGGTGCCGGCTGGAGCGCATGAGCTGCGAGCGGCGGCGCATTTGCACTGACCGGCGGGATGCCACGACCCTCGATGAGGCGACGATGGGTCAGCGTGGCCCCGGCGATGTTCGCTGCGCCGCGTGCGCCTGGCCTCACCCGGCGTCGGGCGCACGTTGCATCGCATCGCTCATGACAGCACGCTCTGCTTCACCCACATTCGACTCCCCCCAGCGCCGTCATCTCCGAGACGGCCCGAACACGAGGACGCACCAGTGGCAGCCGACGACGCCCGGCGAGATCCGCGAGGTGGTGCGGGCAGACGCGACGAGAATGCTCCCCGCGCTGACCGTGGCCCTCGCGATGACGATGCGCGTGGCGGGCGTGGCGGTCGGGACCAGGATGCGCGTGGCGGGCGTGGCGGTCGCGACGACGATGCTCGTGGCGGTCGGAGCCAGGATGCGCGTGCGGGCCGGGCGGGCCGGGAACGCGGCCGGTACGGCCAGGAGCGCGAGCCCACCGGCGCCGATCGGCTCAAGGCCCGTGCGCCGCAGGGCCGTGCCCAGCCCGCGGGCATCGAGCGGGCCCGCCAGCGACAGGGCGCCCCACCACGTCGAGCGCCGAAGGGGGAGCCGGCACCACCCCGGCCGGCGCTGCCGGACGAGGAGCCACATCTGCCGCGCGCGGTCCGTCGCGAGATCGACCGGGTCCTGGGGCCAGGGGAGCGGGCGCGCGATGTGGCGCTGGCACTGAGCGTCGGTGCCGACGCGATCGATGCGGGTCGGGTCGACGTGGCGCTCGAGGCGCTGGCCTGGGCCAAGCATCTCGCCCCCCGCGTGGCGTCGATCCGGGAGGCCCACGGGGTCGCCCGATATCTCGACGAGGACTTCGCCGGGGCGCTGACCGAGCTCCAGGCCTACCGGCGGATGACCGGGCGCACCGACCAGAACCACCTGATCGCCGACTGCCTGCGTGGGCTCGGACGCGACCTCGACCGGGTCACCGAGCCCGTCGAGGTGCTGCTCGAGGACGCCGACGCACCTGCAGACCGGCAGGACGAGGGCGTCATCGTCTGGGCGAGCGCCCTCGCGGACGACGGGCAGGTCGAGTCGGCCCGCGCGCTGATCCGTCGACGCCTGCAGCGCGCGTCGGGGCGCGACGATGCCGCGATGTCGCCGGGTCGGCTGCGGTTGCTGGTCGTGGCCGCCGACCTCGCAGCGCGTGCGGGAGACGAGACCGCCGCGCGGGCCTACCGCGACCGCATCGCCGCGGCAGACCCTGAGCTGCACGAGGAAGCGGCCTGGGACGATCAGGCCATGGACGAGGCGACCGCGCCGGACGTCAACACCGCCGAGGACCCGCGCGTGGCCATCGAAGAGCCGGCCTCCGAGGCCGCCGGCAAGGGCCCCCAGGCCGACGACGACGCCGCCCCCGCTGGCCGGGGACCGGAGCCCGACGTCGGCGACGCCGCCGGCCAGGCACCCGAGCCCCACGCTGTCGACGAAGCCGACCCGAGCGAGGACGAGGCCGATGGCAGCGGACGCCACACGGGCGAAGGCCACGCCGCCGACGCGCCGGACGTGGAGTCCTCACCGGGGGCGAGCGGATCCGAGCCCGAGCCAGGCGTAGCGTCCGAGCGCGGGGCGCAGCCCTCACTCTGGGACGACGCGGGGTCGTGACCGCGATCCGAGGTGCGCACGGGCTGGCCGTGGAGGTCAGCCCACCTCGGTGAGCGTGCCCTCGTCACGGCGCTGGAAGTAGCGCACCAGCCCGGCGGCGTTCGAGTCGACGCCGGAGAGCAGCTCGAGGCGCTGCACCGCGTCCGGATCGTCGGCGACGAGGTCGGCATCGATCTCGTCAGCGAAGCGGCGCCGCAGGGTCTCGGCGACGTGGTCGATCTCGGTCCCGGTCGGCGCCGTGCCGACCTCGGCGAGCGCCTCGTAGTAAGCCGCCTCGGCCGTGGAGGCCCACAGCCGCAGACGGTCCTCCGCCTCGGCCAGCGCCTCGTTCGGAGGGTCCACCGGGCCGTAGTGGGCGAGGTAGAGCCGCTCGGGGCTGCGCTCGCGATAGCGCGCGAGCGAGGCCAGCGCCGCGTCGAGGTGGAAGTCGGCAGGCGGGGTCGCAGGACGCAGATGGGTCATGCCCGGCAGCTTCACGCCCACCGAGTCGCCGGAGAAGATCGCGTCCGTGCCGTGGTCGTGCACCCCGACATGGTGCTTGGCGTGCCCGGGGGTGTAGAGCAGCTCGAGCTCACGCCCCCCGCCGAGGTCGAGCACGTCACCGTCGGCCACCCCGCGGATGCGCTCGGCCTCGATCGGGGTGCAGGCGCCGTAGATCGTGTCGAACAGCTCGCCGTAGACCTGGCGGGCGGAGCGGTTGAGCCGGCTCGGGTCGTGGAGGTGGCGGGCCCCGACCTCGCTGACGACGACCGTCGCGTTGGGGAAGGCGGCCGCCACGTCCCCGGCCCCGCCGGCATGGTCGAGGTGGATGTGGGTCAGCACCAGGTAGGCGAGGTCGTCGGGGTCCATGCCCACCTCGTCCAGGCCCGCGAGCAGGTGCTCGATCGGCTTGGCCGGGCCGCACTCGATCAGGGCCGGCCGTGGCGCGGCGAGCAGGTAGCCGGCGGTCACCTCGGTCATGCCGCCCGTGAGCGTGTCGATCGCGACGATCCCGTCCTCGTAGCGGTGCACGCGCGGGCTCGCGCTGCCACCGGTGGGTGGCTCGGTACCGGCGGGTGGCTCGCTCATCGTGATGGTCCTGGTCGGGGCGGCATCGACGCTAGCTGTCGTCGTGCCGTCGCCGCTCGACTTGACCGAGACGATCTAGGGCCTATCGTTCCGCGGACCGGGTGGCGCCGTCTCGCCGGCCCAGGGAGGAAGCCCACGTGAGCATCGCCGTGACCGCCGAGCACGACGCGCTGGCCGACAGCGTGCGGGGCTGGGCCGAGGCCCGCGTCACCGACGACGTCCGACGCCAGAGCCCCCGGCTGTCGCGCGAGCTGCTGGCGGAGCTGGCCGACCAGCGCCTGTTGGCCACACATCTGCCCACCGACGACGGGGGTGACGGGTACGGCACCGTCGAGCTCGCGATCGTCCTCGAGCAGCTGGGCCGGGCGCTGCTGCCGGGCGCGGTCCTGTCGACCGTGATCGCCAGCACGCTGCTGGCGGACGTCGACGACGCCGAGGCCCGGGCGCACCTGCCCGGCCTGGCCGGCGGCGACCTGGTCGGCGCGGTGGGGGTGGCCGACGGTGCCCTCGAGCTCTCGCACACGGACGGGGAGCTGCTGCTCGCGGGGCGCACCCGCGTGCTGTGCGGGGATCAGGCCGATGTGCTCCTGCTGCCGGCCAGTCAGGCGGGCACCACCCGCTGGGTGTGGCTGCGCGGCGACGAGGTGCGCACCCGCCACCTCGACGCGCTCGACGTCACCCGCACCCTGGCCGACGTCGAGGTGCCCGCCGGCCTGCGAGTACCGGCATCCCGCCTGCTGGAGGAGCTCGAGCCGGGGCTGGTACGCGACGTCGCCGTGTCGCTGGCGGCCGCCGAGGGCGCCGGGATCGCGGACTGGTGCCTGCAGACCGCGGCCGAGTACGCGCGCACCCGGGTGCAGTTCGGCCGTCCCATCGGCCAGTTCCAGGGCACCAAGCACCGCGTCGCCGAGATCCTCGTCGAGGTCGAGCGTGCCCGGGCCGTGGCCTGGGATGCCGCCCGCGCACTGGACACGCCCGACGGGGAGCGCGAGCTGACCGCCCCGGCAGCCGCGGTGATCGGGCTGGACGCCGCGGTGCGCTGCGCCGAGGAGGCAATCCAGGTGCTGGGTGGCATCGGCTACACCTGGGAGCACGACGCCCACCTCTACCTGCGCCGGGCGGTGACCCTGCGCGCCCTGTTCGCCGGGGACCTCGATCGCTGGCGCGACCGTGCCGCGGTGGCGGCGCTGGAGGGACGGCGCCGCGAGCTGCGCCTCGACCTCGGCGACGGGCAGGTGCGTGAGCAGATCAGGTCGCTGGTCACCGAGGCCGCCGGGCTCGAGGGCCCGGCCCGCCGCGAGCATCTCGCCGAGCATGGGCTGATCGCGCCGCACTGGCCCGAGCCGTGGGGTCGGGGTGCGGACGCCCGCGAGCAGTTGATCATCGACGAGGAGCTCGCGGCCGCAGGCGTGCAGCGCCCGATCCTGGCGATCGGGTCGTGGGCCGCGCCGACGATCATCGCCCACGGCACCGAGGAGCAGCGGCAGCGCTTCGTTCCTGCCACCTTGACCGGTGAGATCTTCTGGTGCCAGCTGTTCAGCGAGCCCGAGGCGGGCTCCGACCTGGCGTCGCTGAAGATGCGCGCCGAACGGGTCGAGGGTGGCTGGCGCCTCACGGGCCAGAAGATCTGGACCTCGTTGGCCCAGATGGCCAACGTCGGCATCTGCCTGGCCCGCACCGACCCCGACGCGCCCAAGCACCACGGCATCACCTACTTCCTGGTGGACATGGCCAGCGAGGGCATCGACGTCCGGCCGCTGCGCGAGATCACCGGCGAGGAGGTCTTCAACGAGGTGTTCCTCGACGGCGTGTTCGTGCCCGACGACCGGGTCGTCGGCGAGGTCGGGGACGGCTGGCGGCTGGCCCGCACCACCCTGGCCAACGAGCGGGTGGGGCTCTCCGACACCTCGACGTGGGGCCGTGACGTGCGCAGCGTCCTCGAGCAGGCCCGCGAGGTGGGGCTGGACCGCTCGACGGGCTCCGGCGCGGCGCGTGCGCGGCTCGGCCAGCTCGTCTGCGACGGGCAGACGCTGCGGCTGCTGGGCTTCCGGATCACGCTGCGCGCGCTGACCGGCACCGACCCCGGCCCCACCGCCAACGTGCGCAAGCTCGAGAGCATGCGCCACAGCCAGCACGTCGCCGAGGCCGGGATGCGGCTGCTCGGCGCCGACGCCGCGCTGGCCGCCGACGACGGGGCCCGCTGGGGCAAGGAGTACCTCGCCGCGCGTGCCTACACGATCGGCGGCGGGACCACCGAGGTGCTGCGCAACGTCATCGCCGAGCGTCTGCTGGGCCTGCCCCGGGACCCGTGAGCCCGCACCCGCCGGCCGCGCGTCGTCGGGCGCACCGGCCCGTGGTCGTCGGGCGCACCGGCCCGTGGCCGCCGGTGTCAGCGGCTGTACCACTCCTCGGGGTCGTCGTCCTCGCCGGGGTCCTCCTCCTCGGTGGGGTCGTCCTCGGCGGGGTGCCGGTCGCCGGGCAGGGCGACGTGCAGCAGCGCCTGGCCCGGATGCACCAGGGGCAGCGTCGTCGATCCGATCACGTGGCCCTCGTCCTCGGCCGCGTGCTCGTTGTGCTCCGCGCCCATGGGGCTGACCGTGGTCCACAGCGGCTGGCCGGGCCGGATGTGCTCGCCAGGCTCCACGTGGAGCTCGAGCAGCCCGCCGCGGTCGGCCCGCAGCCAGCGCGACTCGTGCAGCACCATCGGCGCGTCGTGCGCGGGCGCCGGCGGGTCGTCGATCATGTCCAGGCGGGCCAGCACACGCAGCACGCCGCGCCGGGCGACGTCGATGACGTCGTCGTCGAAGCGGTGGGGCCCGCCGCCCTCGAAGGTGAGCACGGGCACGTCCCGGTCGGCGGCCACGGCGCGCAGGGAGCCCGGCCGCAGCCGCGCGTCGAGGACGAAGGGCGCGCCGAAGGCGATCGCCAGCCCCAGCGCCTCCTCGTCGCTGGTGTCCAGCCGCACCTGCGGGATGTTGAACCGGTGGTTCGCGGCGGTGTGCAGGTCGATGCCCACATCGCTGCCGGTGATGATCTCGTCGAGCACCAGCCGGGCGATGCGGGCGGCGATCGAGCCCGTGTGCGAGCCGGGGAAGGCGCGGTTGAGGTCCCGGCGGTCGGGGAGGTAGCGCGAGCCCATCTGCACGCCCAGGACGTTGACCACCGGCACGACCAGCAGGATGCCGCGCAGCCGCTCCGGGTCGATGGTGTCCAGCAGCTGCCGGCAGACCGCGATGCCGTTGAGCTCGTCCCCGTGGACCGCGGCGGTGACGAAGACCCGCGGCCCGTCCTCGACGCCGTTGAGCACCGCCATCGGCAGCGTGGTGCGATCGCCCGTGTACCACTCCGAGGCCGCCGGGGCGACGTCGCGGCGCTCGCCGGGCTCGACGGTGACACCGGCGACGGTGATGGCGGTGTTCACGCCCGCCCCCGGCCGAGGTCCCGTGGCCCAGCGTCGCCGGGCGCCTCGTCCCCCTCGCCGTCGGCGGCCTCGTCGCCGAGGTTCTCGCCGTCGTCCTCGAGGTCCTCGTTCTCGTCGTCGGGGTCGTCGGGATCCTCGTCCTCGGCGTCGGCCTCGACCAGCTCGGAGTGGGGCGCGCCGGGGTCCGTGGGCCGCGGCGGCGTGCGGGTGACCAGATAGCCGCCGGAGGGGTCGACCACGCACGTGCCGGCGAGGGTCAGCCGCCCCAGCAGCATGCGGAAGTTCATGCCCTGCCGCGAGGTCAGGGTGATGTCGGCCTCCGTGTCGACGGGACCGCAGACGATCCGGGTGTGGATCACCGGCCGCAGCTCCGGCCGGGCGCGGGTGTCGCGCACGCGGCGGTGGCCGACCACCGGCGCCTGCACGACGCGTCGCTCGGGGTCGGAGCGGCGGCCCACGAGCAGGGTGATGCGGGCCAGCGGCACGATGCGGCCCCGATGCTCGTGCTCGCCGATCTCCTCGTAGCCCTCGACGTGGAGCGCCGAGGTGCGGGCGCCGGTGTCGAGCTTCGCGCGCAGCCGCACCCCCCACTCGGGCAGCACGACCTGCTCCTTCCATCCCAGGCGGGGCAGGTCGGGCCGGTCCGGGTCGCTGGGCACAGGTGCCTCGAGGTCGGGCGGCGTGTCGGCCGGCGAGCCTAGTCACGGGGCGGTGCCCACCCGCCCAGGCCGTCCGGCCGAGGCGGCTCGCGCCCGTAGCGCGCGGGGGTCAGGCGCCGCGTGGCGGAGGGCGGGGTGGATGGAAGGGCGCGCGCCCGCGGGCCCGGCGACGGCGGTCGAGCACCAGGATCAGCACCATCCCGATCACGAAGCCCGCGGCGTGCGCCTCGTAGGCGACGCCGCCGCCCGACGCCGGGTCCTGGGCGGCCACCAGCTGCAGGGCGAACCAGCCGCCGAGCAGGACCCAGGCCGGCATGCCCACGATCGCGAAGATCAGCCAGAAGCTGCGGATGCGGATGCCGGGAAGCAGCAGCGCCAGCAGGTAGAGGGGGAAGGGCACGTAGGTCAGCACCCGCGCGCGCGGGAAGCAGATCAGGTAGGCGCCGAGCACCGCCGCGATCGCCCCCGAGGCGCCCACCATGGGCACCAGGCTGTCGGGGTTGAGCACCGCGAACACGTAGGTGGCGACCAGCCCCCCGCCGAGGTAGAAGCCGAGGTAGCGCGCGTGGCCGAGCCGATCCTCCACGTTGGCGCCGAAGATCCACAGGAACAGCAGGTTGACCAGCAGGTGCCACAGGTTGCCGTGCAGGAACATCGCGCTCACCGCCGAGGCGGGCACGGACTTGTCCACCCCGCGCAGGTCGCACTGGCCCGCGCCTGCCTGCTCGGCCAGGGCCTGGGCCCCCACGGGCTCGAGCTGGAGCAGCTCGACGGGGATCGCCCCCCACTGGTAGATGAAGCCCAGGGAGGCGCACGCGTCCAGCGGTGCCTGCAGGCCGAGGTAGACCGCGGCGTTGACGGCCAGCAGCGTGCCGGTCACCCACGCGCGGCGGCTGGTGGGGTTGATGTCGCCGACGGGCAGGACCATGCGCGCCTACAGGACCGCGCGCAGGCGCAGCAGATCGGTCATGGACGCGTCCAGGCGGATGCGGTTGGCGGCGTACGCGCGGGAGAACGACAGGCGCCCCTCGGCCATGGCCACCAGATCGTCGGAGTCGACCACGACCCGGATGTCGGGCCGGCGCGCCGGGGGATCGGCGAGGATCTCGAGCTCGCCCGCGCGCCACTCCGCGTGCCGGACGATGTCGAGGTCGGGGAAGCGCGCCTCGATCACGCGGCGGCTGGGCAGCATCGAGCGCGTGCCGCTGTCGACCTGCTCGAAGCGACCGAGCAGGTCGCCGAGCACGGCCTCGACCTCGGGCACGGTGGCCACGGGCTGCTCGCTCCTGGTGTCGCCGACGGGGGACGGGCTGGCGTGTCGCGACCCTAGATCGGCGGACGGTCGCCGGCTCGCGCCGTGGGTGCCCATCGGCGCACCATCGTCGCCGGACCGCCGCCGTGGGCGCTCATCGGCGGACCATGGCCGCCAGACCGTCGCCAGCGTGCACGCGTGCGCCGGCGGTGCCCACGCCGCAGGGCGTGGGAGGCTAGCACGCACGCATTTCGATCCCCGTACCCCGGGCGGGGCGGGTTGCTAGTCTCGAGGCACGAGCCAGTGTCTCGATGAGGAGCGCGCCGTGAACCCAGCCCTGCAGCGCTACGTGGAGGCGGCCTCCGGCCTCACCACCCTGACCACCGCCAAGGCAGAGCAGATCGCCAAGCAGCTGGTGAAGTCCGGGGAGGCCGCCCAGGACCAGGCCGGCGAGCTCGTGGAGGAGCTGCTGGAGCGCCAGCGCAAGAACCGCGAGGCGATCGCGGAGCTGGTCAAGTCCGAGACCAGCCGCGCGGTGCGCGTGATGGGCCTGGCGACCACCTCCGAGGTCGAGGAGCTCCAGCGCGAGGTCGCCGAGCTCAAGCGCGAGGTCAAGCGCGCCGGTGGTGAGGCCGGTACCGCCAAGAAGGGCACGAAGAAGGCGGCCAAGAAGGCGACCTCGAAGAAGGCGAGCAAGAAGGCCAGCTCCAAGAAGGCCGCCAAGAAGGGCACGAAGAAGGCGGCCAAGAAGTCCTCGAGCTCGTGAGCGAGCGGCTCGAGCAGCTCCGGCGCGAGCTGGCGGAGATCGACGAGCAGCCGGTGGCCGACCGCGTGGCGCGGTTCGAGCAGGCCAACGAGGTCCTGGCCCGCGAGCTGGCCGAGCTCGACGAGCTCACCGGCGGGTGAGCCGGCGCCGGCGGCTCGACGCCGAGCTCGTGCGACGCGGCCTGGTCACCAGCCGCACCGAGGCCCAGCAGGCGGTCGAGGCGGGGCTGGTCACCGTCGACGGGGCACCAGCGCTCAAGAGCGCCCGCCAGGTGGCCCCCGAGCAGGCGGTGACGCTGCTCGCGCCGGCCCGGGCCTACGTCTCCCGGGGCGGCGAGAAGCTCGCGCACGCGCTCGAGGCGTTCGACCTCGACGTCGACGGGCGGCACTGCCTCGACGCGGGCGCCTCCACCGGGGGGTTCACCGACGTGCTCCTGCAGCGCGGCGCGGCCGGCGTGGTGGCCGTCGACGTCGGGTACGGCCAGCTCCACGACCGGCTGCGCCGTGATGAGCGCGTGGTCGTGCGGGAGCGCACCAACGTGCGCGAGCTCATCCCCGACCAGCTCCCGGGGCCGATGCCGAGCCTGGTGGTCGCGGACGTGTCCTTCATCTCGCTGGCGGGGCTGCTGCCGGTGCTTCGCTCGGTGGCGGCCGACGCCGCGGAGGCGGTCGTGCTGGTCAAGCCCCAGTTCGAGGCCGGCCGGGACCAGGTCGGCCGCGGCGGTGTGGTGCGCGATCCGCAGGTGTGGCGCGCGTGCCTGCAGCGGGTGGCGGACGCGGCCGCCGAAGTAGGCTGGGCGACGCGTGGGGCGACCGCCTCGCCGCTGCTCGGGCCCGCCGGGAACGTGGAGTTCCTCCTGCACCTGGGGCCCCGCACCGAGGACGGCGACGGGGACCCGGAGCGGGCCGCCGCGTTGCTCGACGGCGCGGTGGAGCAGGGGCGCGGGCGCGCACGACGGCAGGGTCGTCCCGCTGCGGCGCGACCCGACGGCAGCGACGAAGGCGGTGCATGGTGAAGGTCGGCCTGGTGGTCCACGCGGGTCGTGACGACTCCGTGGAGGCGGCCACGGAGGCCGCCCGGACCCTGCGTGCCGGCGACGTGGAGGTGGTGGTCGCCCGCGAGGACGCCGAGGACGATCTCACCCCGGTGCTGGGCGATGGCCCGGTCGAGGTGCGCGAGCCGCAGGCCTTCGCACACGACCTCGACCTCGCGATCTCCTTCGGCGGTGACGGGACGTTCCTGCGCGCCGCGCACCTGTGCCGTGACGCGGGCGTGCCGACGCTGGGCGTCAACCTCGGGCGCCTGGGGTTCCTGGCCGAGGTCGAGCTCGACGCGCTGCCCGGCGCGCTGGCGACGGTCGT
>SKLC01000147.1 GCA_007123425.1 Nitriliruptoraceae bacterium | reverse complement strand
CGCCTTCGGCACCGGCGACGGCCGCGAGCTGCGCTGCGACCTGTACACCCCGCCCGACGGGGCCAGCGCCGCGCCGGGCGTGGTGCTGCTCCACGGCGGCGCGTGGCGCAGCGGGGACCGCAGCCAGCTGCGCGGCTACGGGATCCGACTGGGTCTGGCGGGCTACGTCTGCATGGCCGCGGAGTACCGGTTGGCCCACGAGGCGCCCTGGCCGGCCCAGGTCGAGGACGTCAAGGCGGCCGTGCGCTGGCTTCGGGCCACCGCCGACGACCACGGGGTGGATCCCCAGCGGCTGGTGGTGCAGGGCAACTCCGCCGGCGGCCACCTGGCGCTGCTCGCCGCCGGCACCCCGGGCCGGGAGGAGTTCGAGGGCCGGGGCGGCAACGCGGGCGTGCCCACCGACGTCGCGGCTGCCGTGGCGATCTACGCGCCCACCCGGCTGCCGCGGGTGCCCACCGATCTCGTCGCCGACCCGGATCGGCTCGCGCGGCGCGAGGCCGACCCGGCGGCGGCCCGCATGGCCAGCCCCGTCCACCATGTCGACGGTGGCTTCCCGCCGACGCTGCTCATCCACGGGGACGCGGACACGACCGTGCCCGTCGAGGCGAGCCTCGAGATGCACGGGGCGCTGCGCGAGGCCGGCGTCCCCGCCGAGCTGCACCTCTACCCGCAGCAGCCCCACGCCTTCGACGCCCAGCCCGACTTCGGCCGCCGCGTGGCCGACGAGATGGCCTTCTTCCTCGACCGCTACGCCTGATCGCGCCGTGCCCGTCGACGCCGGGCACGGCGAGGGGGCCGACCGCCCACCGCGACACCGTTCGATGTCGCAGTTCGGGTCCGGAACGATAGAGTCTCCGGGGGTCGTGCCCGACCAGGGAGGGGAGTCGGCGATGGCCGGGATCATGGCGCGCCCGCGCCGGGCGGCTCCGGACGCTGAGCGCCGCCGGGTCGCCCCCTACGGCTGGTGGCCCCTGGTGGTCATCATCCTGGTCAGCGTGGTGGACCGCCTCGAGTCCAGCGTGCTGGGCGCCATCCTGCCGCTGCTGCAGGACGAGTGGGGCTTCTCCGACACGGCGGGCGGATCCCTGTCGGCGGCGATCTCCATCGCGGGGACCGCGGTGGCGCTGCCGGCGGGCTACCTCGCGGACCGGGCCGACCGCACCCGCCTGCTGGCGGTCGTGGTCGCGCTCTGGTCGGTCATCACCCTCGGGTCCGCGCTCGCGATCAGCTTCGCGATGTTCTACGCCACGCGCATCGTGCTGGCGGCCGCCGACAGCATCGACAACCCCTCGCAGGTGAGCCTGCTCGCCGACTACTACGCGGTGGAGGCACGCGCGAAGGTGATGGGGTGGCACCGCATGGTGGCCTTCGCGGGCATGGGGCTCGGCACCATCTACGGCGGGCTGATCGGCGACTGGCTCGGCTGGCGGGCGGTCTTCTGGCTGATCGTCGTCCCCGGGCTGGTCGTCGCCTGGTGGTGTCACCGGCTGCCCGAGCCCCGGCGCGGTGAGGCGGACGCGGCCGCGGTGCTGGCACGCGCCCCCGGGCGCGCGGGCGACCCTGCGGTCCTCGAGCAGCCCTCGGGGCTGCGGCCGCTGTGGGAGCAGGTCAAGGTCGTCGCCCGGATCCGCTCCGTGGTGGTCCTGTACTCGGGGCTGGCGACGCTCTTCTTCGCGCTGTTCGGGATCCTGTTCTGGCTGCCGACCTTCTACCACCGCGAGTACGGGCTGGAGGTCGGCGCCGCCGGCGTCGTGGCAGCGCTGGTCACCACCCCCGGCGTGGTCCTGGGCACCGGGATCGGCGGCCTGCTCGGCCGACGGTGGCACGGGGTGGTCCGCGGGGGCCGCGTGCTGGCGGGCGCCGGGGCGCTGGTCCTCGGCTCCGCGATGGCCGTGCCGTCCCTGCTGGGCCAGACCATCCTGGTGCAGTCGGCCCTGCTGTTCCTGGCGGCGACGATCATGTCGATCGCCATCCCCAACCTGCAGGCCGCGATCGCCGACTGCCTGCCCGCCCACCAGCGCGGCGTCGGGTTCAGCCTGCTGGGGATCTTCACCACCTTCGGCGCCTTCGGGCCGATGCTCGTCGGGGCGATCTCGGATGCGACCGGCTCCCTGCGCGTGGCCTTCGGCGGGCTGCTGGTCCCGATGCTGCTCGGCGGCCTCATCAGCATGCTCGCCCGCAGCAGCTACGAGGCCGACGCGGCCCGGGCGCTGGACGCCGCCGTCGACCGCCGCGAGCGCTGGTAGCGTCCCACGGCCTCGATGCGGTGCCGTGCCACCGGTCGCGATCGGTCGGTGCCGTCACGCGCCGGCCGGCGGAGAGCGAGCCATGAGGATCTTCCAGCAGCCCCCCGCGGTCGTGGGGCACCGGGGTGCCGGCGAGGCGCTGGTCAGCGGTCTGCCCGAGAACTCCCTGGCCAGCTGCCTGGCCGCCCACGAGCAGGGTGCGAGCTGGGTGGAGCTCGACGCGCGCCTGTCGAGCGACGAGGTGCTGGTGCTGCACCACGACCCGGTGCTGCCCGACGGTCAGCCCGTCGACGAGGCGACCGCGGCGGCGTGCCGGGCCCAGGGGGTGGCCAGCCTCGACCAGCTGCTCGAGGGCCTGCCCGCGGGCCTCGGGGTCGATCTCGAGGTCAAGGCCGCGCTCGGCGACGCCACCGCCCCGGCGGACGAGGTGCTCGCCCAGGACCCGGCACCCCGCGAGACCCGCTACGGCGGCGACGTCGTCGAGGTGGTGGTCTCCGACGGCCCGGCGCCGGTGGCGCTCCCGAACGTCCGGGGGGAACGGGTGGCGGACGCCGTGG
>SKLC01000393.1 GCA_007123425.1 Nitriliruptoraceae bacterium | reverse complement strand
GCCACCACCCGACGCGGGCGCCCCCGGACCCCACTCCGGATCGGACCCACCCGACGGCGCCCCCAGAACCGACCCGCCCGGCTGACACCAGCTACCAGCCGCACTCCCAGGGGCCGCCGAACGCCCCGCGAGGACCGCTCACCACCAGCGGGCCCCGCCCTGCCCGTGGAACCTCACGCCACGGGCAGGGCAGACGCGTGTCCGCACGGAGCGTGATCTGCGCGCAGCCGGCGCGGACGGCGTCCGGTGGTACCGTGCGCTAACGATCGCAAGCGCTCCCGATGCGCGTAGGAGCCCCGTGGCCGCCACTGACCCCGACGAGCATGGCACCGACAGGACCGGGTCGTCCTCGTCCGAGCGTGAGGGCGGCACAGCAGGCGCCGCCGACCCGGCCCCACCGGCCCCGGATCCCGGTTCGGCCCTCCATGAGCTGGGCGGCTACATCCGCCACCAGCGCGAGACCGCGCGCCTGTCGCTGCGCAAGCTCGCCAAGCAGGCCGGGGTGAGCAACCCCTACCTCAGCCAGATCGAGCGTGGCCTGCGCAAGCCCTCGGCCGAGATCCTGCAGGCCATCGCCAAGGCCCTGGAGATCTCGAGCGAGACGCTCTACGTCAAGGCCGGCATCCTCGAGGAGCGCGAGGGCGACGAGACGCTCGAGGACGTGGTGCGGCGCGACCCGCACCTCACCGACGCGCAGCGGCAGGCGCTGATCGAGATGTACCGCTCCTTCCGGCGGCTCTCCGAGCTGCAGGACCGCCCCGGCCGGGGCCAGCGACTGCGGGGCCTGCTCGACGTCGCCCGTGCGGGGGACGTCGACGATGCCTCGATCCAGGCGGCCTCGCCCGCCGAGGAGGAGGACGGCCTCGGCGGCTGACCGAGCGGTGGCCTCGGCGGCTGACCGAGGCGCTGCGGCGGTGGCACCGCCCTGCCCATGGCCTCACGGCCGGGATCCGACTCGCCGTCGACCACCGATTCGCACGGACATACCACTACCCTTGGTGGTCGGTCCCGGCGGCCGTCACCGGCGACTCCACGCCGGCCGACCCACATCCCGGCAGCGAAGGTGCGACGCGTGATCGAGCTCCAGACCCACGACGGCGTCCCGAGCGGTGCCGTGCGCGGCGACTGGGAGCTGCTGCTCGAGGAGGACCCCGCGGCGACCATCTTCCAGGGGCCGCGCTTCCTTGCGCGCTGGGCCGAGGTCTTCGGCGAGCGCACCACCGTGCGGATCCACACCGTCCACCGGGACGGTCGGCTCATCGGCGTCGTCCCGGAGGCGCACGAGCGTGAGGGCACCCCCACCGGCCCGATCGAGGTGCGCCGCTTCCTCGGCGGCACCGAGGTGACCGACTACCTCGGCCCGATCTCGCGACCCGAGGACCGCGCCGACGTGACCGCCGCCTACCTCGGCCACCTCGCCGAGGACCCGAACTGGGACGAGCTGATCGCCGGGGGCCTGGCCACCGACAGCGGGTGGGCCGGCGCCCTGGAGCGCGGCGCCGGCGATCACGGGCTGCTGGTCTTCGAGCGTGACGAGGAGGACGTCTGCCCCCGGGTCGACCTCTCGGGGGGCTATGCCGCCTACCTCGACCGGCTGCCCGGCAAGTACCGCCACGAGCTCGGCCGCAAGGCCCGCAAGCTCGCGCGGGACGCCGGCGAGCTCGAGGTGGTGCGCATCCCCGGGGAGGAGGTCGCCGACCGCCTCGACGAGTTCCTCGACATGGCCGCGGAGACCGAGCCCGACAAGGCCGGCTTCTTCGCCAAGGAGCAGATCCGGACCTGGTTCGCGGCGCTCGCCGACGAGTTCGTCGGCGACGACATCTTCCGGCTCCACCAGCTCGACGTCGGCGGCATGCCGGCGGCCGCCACCGTGTCCCTGGTGCACGGTGGGGAATGGGGGCTGTACAACTCCGCGTTCGACTCCACGTTGCGCCAGCTGGCACCCGGCATGGTGCTGGTCGGCGAGCTCATCAAGGTGGCCGCGGAGGAAGGCTGTGACGTCTTCGACCTGCTGCGGGGCGACGAGCCCTACAAGTACCGCTTCGGCGCGCAGGACCGCGCCGTCGAGCGGGTGACCCTCGTGCGCCGATGACCCTGCTGCCTCCCCTCGACGAGTCCCGGATCCCGGCCGGCGTGCGCCGGGTGGCGCTGCTGTCGGTGCACACCTCGCCGCTCGACCAGCCCGGCACCGGCGACGGCGGTGGCCTCAACGTGTACGTGCGCGAGGTCGCCACGCGTCTGGCGCGTGTCGGCGTCGACGTCGACGTGTTCACCCGCGCCGTCGACCCGGCCGCGCCCGCCACCGTGCCGCTGGTCGTCGACGGGCCCGGCACCGCGACCGTCCACCACCTCGAGGCCGGGCCCGTGCGCGTGCTGGACAAGGAGGAGCTCGCCGAGCAGCTCTGTCCCTTCGTGCTGGCGCTGCAGGCCCACCCCACCGCCGGCACCCACGACCTCGTGCACGCCCACTACTGGCTCTCGGGCTGGGTCGGGCAGCGCATCGCCCGCCGCTGGGGCGTCCCGCTGGTCCAGACCTTCCACACCCTCGGCGTGCTCAAGAACGCCACCCTGGCCCCCGGAGACCGCCCGGAGCCGCCGCTGCGCCTGGCGGCCGAGGAGCGCATCGCCCGTGCGGCCGACCGCGTGCTGGTGCTCACCTGTGGCGAGGCCCGGCTGCTGCACCGCACCCACGGCCTGTCCGGCTCACGGCTCCCCGTCGTGCCCGCCGGCGTGGACCTCGCCCGGTTCGGGCCGCGCACCGGCCCCCGGCGCGCCGGCCCCCCGCGACTGCTGTTCGTGGGCCG
>SKLC01000282.1 GCA_007123425.1 Nitriliruptoraceae bacterium | reverse complement strand
CCGGGGGGCGGGGCGACGCACGGCACGGCTCCGGGCTCGGCGGCTGGGGGCGCTGGCGCGCCCAGCGTACGACGCCGGCATCCCGGCCTCGCCCACGATGACGTGGGGCCACCCCCGCGGGCCCCGAGCACGCGAGCGGTCCGGGCGAGGTCGCACCCGGACCGCTCATGGCGTCGCGGTGCTGCTCAGCTGTCGGGGTCCTGCTCGACCTCGCCGCGCCAGCCGCCGCTCTCGGCGCCGCGCTCCTCGATGAAGGACTTGAACTGCTCGAGGTCACGCTCGACGCGACGCTCCATGGAGCCCGCCCCACGGGCCGGCTGCCCGGCGTGAGCACCGCCGGACCTCCACCCCCGCTCGCCGGTGGCCGCGTGGCAGGGCAGCACGGCTACCGTCCCCCGCATGCGACTGCTGGCTCGCCCCACCGTGCGCACCACCGCGGCCACCGCCACGGCGCTGGCCTGCGCGCTCGTGCCCGTCTTCCTCTTCGGAGCGCTCTCGGAGCTGATCCGCGGCGACCTCGGCTTCGACGAGGCCGGGGTGGGCGCGGGCGTGACCGTGTTCTTCGTCGCCGCCGGCCTGGGCGCGGTGCCGGGCGGGCGCATCACCGAGCGGGTCGGCCCGCGCATCGCGATGCTGCTGGGGGCCACGCTGGCCGGGACCGCCAGCATGGGCATCGGCCTGCTCGCCCAGCGCTGGTGGCACGCCGCCGTGCTGCTCGGGCTCGCGGGCAGCGCGGTGGGCCTCATCGACACCGGTGGCGCCCGTGCGTTCGCCGATGTCGTGCCACCGCGCCGCCAGGGCCTGGCCTTCGGCATCAAGGAGGCCAGCGTGCCCGCTGCCTCGATGCTCGCGGGCGTGGCGGTGCCGCTGCTGGGCCTGACCGTGGGCTGGCGGGCCACCTTCGGGCTCGGCCTGCTGCTGGTGCCGGTGGTCTGGCTCGCGCTGCCGCCCCAGGTGGGAGCCCGTCGCAGACGCGCACCGGCCCGAGAGCACGCGCCCCCGGCGACGAGCACGCTGGTGCTGATCGCCATCGGCTCCGCCGCCGGCACCGGCGCGGCGACCGCAACCGCGTCGTTCCTCGTGCCGGCGGCCACCGTGGCGGGGCTGGCCGCAGGTCTTGCCGGCACCCTGCTGGCAGCCGGCAGCCTGCTGAGCATCGGCGTGCGGGTCGTCGCCGGGCACCTCGCCGACCGCGATGCCGACCGCGACCTCGTCGTCACCGCCGCGATGCTCGCGCTGGGCACCACGGGGCTGGTGCTGCTGGCCACCGACCTGCGCACGGCAGCGATCGCCGGCGGCCTCATCACGCTGGGCGCCGGCTGGGGCTGGACCGGCCTGGTGTTCCTCTCCGCCGTGCGGGCCGATCCCGGCGCCCCCGCCGCCGCTGCCGGGATCGTGCTGGCAGGACTGTCCACCGGAGGCGCGCTCGGGCCGGTCGCCTTCGGTGTGGTCGTCGCACAGGCGAGCTACACCGTGGCCTGGAGCGCCGCGGCCGTGACGATGGCGCTGGGCGCGATCGCCATCCACACCGCCAGCCGTCAGCGCCGAGCCGCGGCCAGCGCCGCGACGTGAGCGCGTGCGCGGGGCTGCCCCGGCCGTGCGACGCCGCCCCGCGCGCGTGGGCAGGGTGGGGCCGGGGCGTCGAGGCCACGGGCTAGGAGACCTCAGGGGCGTGTGGCTCGCGCGCACGCAGACGCTGCTGGAAGCGCTCGAGCACCGCCAGCGCCTCGCCGACGCGCTCGGAGACCTCCAACAGGTCGGGGGCCAGATCCGCCGAGAGCGTCGCCTCGCCGAACGCGCCGAGCTCGCGCTGTGCCTCGGTCAGCAGCCGATCGGCCTTGAAGGCGACGAGCCGGGCGCGCCCCGCGGTCCAGCTGTCCAGCTGCGGCGCGGCGTCAGCCCGGACGCGGTCCTCGCCCGGCCGGTCGGGGGCGTCCTGGTGGACGGAGACAGGATCGCGCGAGGTCTCCTGCGTGGCCATCGTCGTCTCCTTTCCGGCGCCCGAACGGCGTGAGCGGGAGGCCGGGAGCCGGTCACGCCCAGGGAGAGCACGACCGTGGCCCTACGATGGTGGGCGCCGGCATGGACTCGCGCCAGGGTCGAATGGCATCGCCCGGACACCTCGCGCACGGACAGGAGGGCTCGCATGTGCGACACGATGGTGGTCGTGGAGCCCGATCGCGTGCTCTTCGCCAAGAACTCCGACCGGGACCCCAACGAGGCCCAGCCCCTGGAGTGGCATCCCGCCCGCGATCATGAGCCCGGCGCGACGGTGCGCTGCACCGAGCTCGAGATCCTCCAGGCCCCGCACACGCACGCGGTGCTCATCTCACGCCCGTTCTGGATGTGGGGGGCCGAGATGGGGACCAACGAGCACGGCGTGGTGATCGGCAACGAGGCGGTGTTCACCAACCAGCCCATGGCCGGCAGCGGCCTGCTGGGCATGGACCTGCTGCGTCTCGCGCTCGAGCGCGCGACCACCGCGGCCGAGGCCGTGGCCGTCATCGTCGAGCTCCTCGAGCGCCACGGGCAGGGCGGCGGCTGCGGGCTCGAGGACCCCTCGTTCACGTACCACAACAGCTTCCTGGTGGCCGACGCCGCCGGGGCGCTCGTGCTCGAGACGGCCGGACGCCGCTGGGCCACCGTCGAGGTCGCCCACGGGACGCGGTCGATCTCCAACGGGCTGACCATCCCCGGCTTCGCCGAGACCTTCGGCGACCCGCTGCGGACCCGCGTGTGCGCCGCCGGCGCCCGCCGCGCGCTGACCGAGGCGCCGCCCGACGGCCCGACCCGCCCCGCCTCGCTG
>SKLC01000404.1 GCA_007123425.1 Nitriliruptoraceae bacterium | reverse complement strand
TGATCTCGTTCCTGATCTCGATGCGCCAGTACGCCGGCAACTGGGCGTCGGCCACGATGGCCTTCCGGATGAACGGGTGCGAGGACAAGCTCGACAACCCGGACTTCATCACCGAGATCCCGAGCCAGCGCCGTCAGCTGGCGAAGCTCTTCGGCCCCGAGGCGGCCGAGATCTTCCTGCAGAAGACGGTCGCGTTCCGGCTCATGAACTCGCAGGGTCGCGGCCACATGTCGCTCATGATGGACCACGTCGACGATCTGGATAACTACCGGTTCCGCGAAGGCGAGATGCTCTGCACGTTCTTCGTCGGCTGGCAGTTCGGGGACGGCCACCTGTTCAACAAGGCCACGATCGAGGCGATCCAGAAGCGCTGCGACTTCGAGCCCGGCGAGTTCGTCCTCGTCTGGACCGAGGCGCAGCCGCTGCACAAGAAGGAGCTGCAGTACGAGGTGATCGACGCCGCGCTCGGCGTCGTGGAGCGCGGCTACTACGAGGTCGAGAAGGCCATCAGCGAGCAGCCGTGGCTGCCCAACGGCCCGATCGACTACACGGTCACGTGGCGCAAGCCCGGCTACGAGCCCCCGGCCGGTGGCGCCGGCGGGTCCGGGCCACCGACAAGTGGGGCCGCGACGACCGAGACGGTGGAAGGCTGACGCGGGTGACGACCGCCGTCGTGGTCGGCAGTGGCCCCAACGGCCTGGCGGCGGCGGTCACCCTCGCCGCCGGTGGGGCGGACGTGACCGTGCTGGAAGCGTCCGACTCCATCGGCGGCGGCACCCGATCCGGCGAGGTGACGCTGCCCGGCCTGCTGCACGACGAGTGCTCGGGCTTCCATCCGCTGGGCGTCGACAACGCCTTCAGCCGCCGGTTCGACCTCGGCGCCCACGGGCTCGAGTGGGCGTGGCCGCAGGTCCAGTACGCGCACCCGCTTGCGGACGGCCGTGGCGCCGCGGTGTGGCGCTCGGTCGAGCGGACGGTCAGCGAGCTCGGCGTCGACGGCCCCTCGTACCGCCGCATGTTCGGCCGGCTCGATGCGCGCTTCGCCGAGATCGCGCGCGAGTTCCTGCAGCCCATGGTCCACGTCCCGCGCCATCCGCTGGCGCTGGCCCGGTTCGGGTCCTATGCGGCGCTGCCCGCCACGCTGCTCGCACGCCGGTGGCAGCGGGAGGAGACGCGTGCGCTCTACGCCGGGGTGGCGGCCCATGCGTTCCGGCCCCTGGGCTCGCTGATGTCATCCGCGATCGGTGTCGCGCTCGGCACGGCCGCGCACCGGTTCGGCTGGCCGGTGGCGGTCGGGGGCTCGGCGTCGGTCACCACCGCCATGGCGCGGCTGCTGGCCTCCTACGGCGGCCGCATCGAGACGGGCACCGAGGTGCACAGCCTGCGTGATGTCGCCGGCGCCGATGTCGTCATGCTCGACACCTCCCCGTCCGCCGCGGCACGGATCCTCGCGGGGCAGCTGCCTCGCCACGTGGACCGTGCCTACCGCAGGTTCCGACACGGGCCGGCGGCCTTCCAGGTCGCCTTCGCCGTGGACGGCGGCGTCCCGTGGACCCACGAGCCCAGCCGCCGCGCCGGGACCGTGCACGTGGGCGGCACCATCGAGCAGATCGCGGCCGTCGAGCGCGAGGTCTGGCAGGGGCGGATGCCCCAGCGGCCGTTCGTGCTGGTGGGCCAGCAGTCGGTCGCCGACCCGACTCGCGCCCGCGGCGGCGTGCACCCGGTCGACGTCTACGCGCACGTGCCCGCGGGCTGGCGGGGCGACGCCACGCAGGCGATCGTCGAGCAGATCGAGCGGTACGCGCCGGGCTTCGCTGCCCGGGTCCTGGCGACGAGGGTGCGCTCCGCCGGCGACATCGAGCGGGACAACGCGAACTACGTCGGTGGCGACATCGTCACCGGCGCGAACACCCCGTGGCAGCTGGTGTTCCGGCCCCGGCCCGCCCTCGACCCGTACGCGACGGGGATCCCGGGCGTGTACCTGTGCTCTGCGGCGACGCCCCCGGGAGCCGGCGCGCACGGCATGTGCGGATGGCACGCGGCCCGCTCGGCCCAGCGCCACCTGGCCCGCCGGGGGCCGTAGCGGCCGACGACCGGGCGCAGCAGCCGACGACCCCGGGCGTGACAGGCGTCCCCTGACCTGGCTGGGGCTGCCGCCAGGCCGCGGGCACGCGGGGGCGTCACGGGGACGTGGGCCGCCCACGGGCGCGTCGCTGACGTCCCCGGGCGTCGCTGAGGTCCCCGCGCCAAGGGTGCACTACCGTGGCGGCGGGTGAGGAGGCGATCGTGCCGACGGTGTCGAGGGTGGGAGACCAGGACCGCCCGACGCGTCCCAGGGCGCGGCGGCGAAGCCCGGCGGACCGGCCCGAGGGCCCCGACGGAGCCCAGGTGCGCGCCGCCATCGCGGACGTCGCGGGCCAGCTCAACGCCGAGGTCGTGGAACGGACCGCGGAGCTCGAGCGCATCTTCCTCGACAAGATCCCCGAGGTCCACGGCGACGATGCCATCCAGGAGCTGCTGGTCGCCAGCACCGCCTCGAACCTGTCGGTGATGTTCGAGGCGCTGCGTCACGGCATCGCCGTCGACCAGATCGAGGTGCCGGCGCCCGCGGCGGCCTACGCGCAGCGGTTCGCGCAGCGCGGCCTGCCGGTGGAGGCGCTGCTGCGCGCCTACCGGCTGGGTGACCACCGCTTCATCCAGTGGTTCATGGAGCGGCTGGCCGCGTCGGCCAGCAGCCCCGCGCAGCTCGAGCGGGCCGCCAGCGAGGTCGTGAGCTTCGTCGTCGACTACGTCGACCGCGTCTCCGAGGCGCTGATCGAGATCTACGCCGAGGAGCGCGAGCTGTGGGCGCAGCGCACCGACGCCGCCCGCGCCGCCCGGATCCGGGCCGTGCTGTCGGATACGTCGCTGGACGAGACCACCGCGGAGATCATGGTCGGTCGGGCCATGCACCGCTGGCACGTCGGCGTGGTGCTGTGGCTGGAGAGCGAGCAGCGCGACGCGGCCACGCGCATGGACGAGGCCACCCGGGCGCTGCACGACGTCGGCCCCTCGGAGACGCTCGTGGTCCCCGCGGATGCCCACACGCTGTGGGCCTGGTTCACCGCGCCCACCGAGGACGCCGCACGCGAGGTCGAGCTGTCCGCGGTCCTGGAGCGCTGCCCGGCGGTGCGGGTCGCGATCGGCGAGCCGGCCCGGCACCTGCACGGCTTCCGCACCACGCACCGGGAGGCCCTGCAGGCCCGGACGGTGGCGGAGGCCGCCGCTCCGCCCCAGCGCGACACGCACTTCACCCAGGTGCGGCTGGCGGCGCTGCTGTCGGAGAACCTCGACGACCTGCGGACCTGGGTGCAGCGCACGCTCGGCGATCTCGGGGCCGACGACGCGGCCACGGCGCGGCTGCGTGAGACCGTGCGGACCTACCTCGAGACGGGCGAGATCTCCATCGAGACGGCCCGGCGCCTGCACGTCCACCGCAACACCGTGCGCTACCGCGTACAGCGCGCCGAGGAGATCCGCGGCCGGCCGCTGCACGAGGACCGCATCGCCCTCGAGGTCGCGCTGGTCGCGTGCTCGCAGCTGGGCTCGGCCGTGCTGCATCCGCGTGGCGACGACTGACCGGCCTGAACCGGCGCTCAGCCCGCCCGGCGTGGAGGGCCGACCCGGACCTCGACGTCCCCGCCGTAGCGGACGTGTGCCGGCGCCCCGAGAGGCGACGGGTAGCCGGCTGCAGCGACCAGGTCGTCGGCGAGGCGCACCACCCGAGCCGCGCGCAGCGGCCACGGGGCGTGGTCGACCCGTGCCCGCACGATGGTGCCGCCCGGCAGCGCCTCGTACAGCGACCAGCGCGCGGAGAGGAAGTCGTCGAGGGCGGTGCGCTCGGTGGCGGCCAGCGGATCGCCCACCTCGACGATCACGTGGCTCTGGGCGCCGCTGGGTCCCGGCCACCGCCGCCAGGCGCGGTAGGCGACCTGCGTCCCGCGCTGGTCGACGCCCATCCGTGACCAGCAGTAGGGCAGCCGGTAGGTGGCCTGGGCGACGACGGCCGGCGCCAGACGGGTGACGTCGAGGGAGTGGAAGAACACGCCGCGGCCGCCGTCGGGCCCGACCACGTAGGTGCGCACGTTGGTCTCGGGGAAGCGCCCGTGCGGCAACGGCACGCCGATGGGCGAGATCCCGATGCGTGCCATGCGGAACGGGATCAGCCCCACGTAGGCACGCCCATCGTGCAGGTCGGGCTCCAGACCCGGCGGCAGTCGCTCGACCACCACATCGGGGTCGAGATCCCAGTGGAGGTAGGTGAGCGCCTCCCAGCGCATGCGCAGGACCGGCCGCCGCACCGGGACGGGGCAGGCAGCAGTGATCGCTTCGATGCCGGGCATCGTGCATCGGCTCCGGGTCGGACGTGGGACGGGCCGGACGCCGACCCGCCGACGAGGGTTCGGAGCCGCCAGCGGGCGGGACCTCCTCCACCATCGCGGGACTCCGCTGCCGTGGCTGGGTGGCATCACCGTGCTGCCGCGCGGAGCGGCCAGCAGCGCCCGTCAGGGCGAGGCCCCCCAGAGGTGGCCGGGCAGCGCCCTCGCGAACCGGGTCGCATCCAGCAGCAGCGCCGGCATCCTGCCGATCGTGCCGTGCAGCGAGCCGTCGCTGTGGTCGGGCTCGCCCGCGATGAGGATGCGGCCGCGACGGAACTCGACCGTGCGGCCCTGGAAGTGGCGGGCGAGCGTGGCCTGCATGTCCGCGTCGAGAGCACGGACGGCTTCCACCTCGTTGTCGGCGTGGACCACGAACGCGCGGTTGAACTCGTCCGACTCGAGCTGGAGTCCCCGTCGTGCGATCCCTGCCCGCCCCACGACGCTGGTGGGCTTGCACAGCAGGTCGGGCACCTCGATCGGCACCTCGATCAGTGCGGCGAGCCGCGTCGAGGTCGTGTACGTCTGAAAGGTCGCGTGGGTCCGGCCGCGCGCGAGGTGGAACAGGGCGTTGCGTCGGCGCCGGCGGTCGTTGTGGCGGTCGCGGGTCTCCCACCACCACTCGAACGCCGACACGGTCACCTCGACCGGCTCGCCGGCGACGTCGATGCGGCACTGCTGTGACACGGCCCACCGTGCACCGTTGTTGCGGTCCCCCCGCGGCAGCGACTCGAACTCCGCCAGGCCCATGGTGGCCGGCATCGGGCCGACGTTGGGGCGGGCGAGCAGCTTGCGGTGGGCCTGCCGGCAGAGCTGCTCGTCGTAGACCGACCACACCCACGCGGCGGCGCCTGCGACGACGAGGACGATGAGCGCGATGGGGTGGAAGATGACGTCGAGGACGCCATCGATGAGATCGAGCATCGGGCTGCTCCCGCCGTCGGCCGTGGCTGCATCTTCGGTGTCGGCGGTCACCCGGTGCGGGTTGAGCAGCAGCGGGCCTGACGAGGCGGGCGGCTGACGACCGAGGCCACGGCGTTGGCAGGTGGCATCGCCAACGGGCGGGGGGATCGTCACCCGTCGGTGGTGAACCGCTTCATCGTCTCGTAGATGTCGCGCCAGTAGGGGGCGAGGTGGATCGCCTGGTCGACCGCCACGAGCAGGCTGTCCTCGCGGGCGATGCCCTGCCCCGCGATGTCGAACGCGGTGCCGTGGTCGACGGAGGTGCGCACCACCGGCAGGCCGACGGTGATGTTGACACCCTGGTCGCCGTAGACCGCCTTGAACGGCGCGTGGCCCTGGTCGTGGTAGCAGACCACCAGCAACCGGTAGCGGCCCTGCACGGTCTGGGGGATCACGGCATCGGCGGGCAACGGACCGACGGTCTCGATGCCCTCCTCGGCGGCCAGCGCCATCGCCGGCCGCAGCCGCTCCTCCTCCTCGTCGCCGAACAGGCCCCCCTCGCTGGCGTGGGGGTTGAGGCCGGTGACGGCGATGGGCTCGTCCTCCTTGCCGACCGCCTTGGCGAAGGTGTTGGCGAGTCGCAGGATCGCCAGGGTCCGCTCCACCGTGACCCCCTGACCGACCAAGGTGATGTCCGGTCTCCTCGGGCGGCTCAGCCCCAGCAGCTGACCCTTCTTACCCCTGGCGCGCACGGATCGGCCATCCGTCGGGCGTGAACCTTCGGTGTCGCGCTCGTCCGGACCTCGACCGCGCTGCGCGAGCGCTGCCCCGTGGACGTCGAGCCGACGCTGGAGCGCTGGTCTCAGGACCCGGACCTGTGGTGCGTTGGGCGAGCCTGCTGGCGCACCTCGTGGCCCTGCGGTCGGGCGATGGTGACGTCCAAGCACCTGCCCGACGCCGACCGGGAGCGGCTCCTCGCCGCACAGCGAGCCTGACACCCACATGGCTCGTCTATCTTCGCTCCTGCCCGAGCATCCGAGTCAGCAAACGGGAGAGCAGTGACGAGGACATGGCTGTCCATCCAGGTCGAGCTGGTCGGCGGGATGCATGCCCCCGACCTGTGGCCACGGCCCGGCCGGCTGCTGCTTGCTCGACCGGGCATGACCTTCCGCGACCTGGCGATCACCATCAACACCGCCTTCGCGCGCTGGGACCTCTCGCACCTGCACGCCTTCCACCTCGCCGACGGGACCCGGATCGGCGTGCGCACCCCGTGGGACGAGGACGACGACGAGCTCGACGACCGGGCGGAGAAGCTGAGCCGGCTGCAGCTCGGGGAGCGCTTCGCCTACGAGTTCGACTTCGGCGACAGCTGGATGCACCTGTGCACCGTCGGGGAGGAGAAGGTGGACCCGGCGGAGGTGTACGGGGAACACCCGGACCGACCGGTTCCCTACTTCGGCTGGGGTGCCATCCCGGATCAGTATGGCCGCCGCTGGGCCGCTGACGACGGCGAGTCGCCGGTCCCGCCGTCACCGGACCCGCCACTGAGCGACCTGCCCGCCGAGCTGCACTACTCCTGGGGCGCTCGCCCGGCCCCAGACGGCCCCGCCGGCCATGGTGACGTCCCTCGGACCGACGCTGCGCACAGCGAGGACCTCGCGGACGTGATCACCGGACCGTGGACCCACCTCGACGGCCGTGAGACCCCGCTGCCGCCGCCGGCGCCGTGGACCTACGAGGCGATCCAGGACCTGCGGGCAGCCGCCCGCCAGCTCGACCTCGGCACCATGGTGGACCTGCTCCTCCAACACGACCCCTTGGAGGTCGCACACGTCGTGGCGCCAGCGCTCCTCCACGGCGTCGAGGTGGGGCACGATCCCGTCCGGCTCGTGGTGGCCCGGCTGATCCCGCGACTGTCGGAGCGCGGGTGGCTGGGCGACGAGGAGCTCGTGGCCGAGTTCGAGCAGGTCGGCAGGGGCGAGCCCGACGAGCTGCGGCCCACACCGGTGGACCTCGACGAGCTCGCGTATCACCTGGACGGGCCCACACACGTCGACGAGGGCGGCAAGCTGGAGATCGCGACCGGGCAGCTGTGGCCGACTGATCCCGTGGGGATGGCCGGCATCGACGAGCCCGACGATTTCGACGACGCTGACGCGTTCATCCAGGTCGTCGCGCTCGGCTCTGGACCTGGCTACAGCGACATGGAAGCGTTCATCGCGACCGTCACCGACGAGCGGCTTGCCTCCCGCTTGGAGGACGCGATCCGAGGTCGTGGTGCGTTCCGGCGCTTCAGGGACGCGGTCCACGTCGACGACCACTGGTGGAGTGCCTGGCTGACCTTCTCCTCCGAACGCCAGCTCGCCCGCTCCCGATGGTGGCTCGCCGACGCCGGGTTCCGGCCTCTCCCCCCCGGGGAGCTCCAAAGCTGAACGTGTCCCGCGTCAGGAATCCTCGATCGGCAGGTGGCGGATCCGGTAGCGGTCTTCCTCGACGACCACGACCGCTCCTTGGGCGAGCTCGTCGTCGACTCGAGGCAGCAGGAGAGAAGGGCAGCGACACGTTCCGGAGTGGAGAGCTCACCATGCATGTTGGCGCCGGTGTGGTGCGGGCTACCTCCACGTCCGGTGGGTCCTTCTTCTTCTCGGCGGCGGTCTCGTCAGCGTGCCGCCCGGTAGGAGGGCTTGCCGGCGTCTCGGCCAGCCTCCGCCCCGCGCCGTCAGCACGTCGGCGGGAGCCCCGTCCCCGGGTACCGGTCGATGGATGTCTCAGGACGAGCGACGCGTCCGCGACGCGCAGACGAGCAGGTTCACCGCGAGATCGACCGCCTCGTCGGTGTCGAGACCCTGCTCGATGGTGAGCGAGTGCCAGGTCCAGAAGCTGACCACGAGTCCCGCCGTGGCGCTCAGTCGCCGGCGCGCGCGCCCCCGCACCCCCGACCCCGCCACCAGGGCGTCGGCGAACGCCTGGAAGGTCTCGGCCAGCTCCTGTTGCGTGGAGGCGGGCATGGCCTCACGGTCGCGCACGATGGGCAGCAGCTCGTCGCCGCACGCCAGGTACCAGCCGTAGAGCTCACCCAGCGCGTGGCGGCTGCGGGCCTCGACGCCGGTGATCTGTTGCCAGGAGGCGGGGTCCGGTGGAGGGTGCAACGCCACCCAGCGTTGACCGCAGGCCGCGAACAGCGACTCGACGTCCGGGAAGTGGCGATAGACCGTCAGTCGGGTCACCCCCGCCTCCTCGGCGACCCCGGTGATCGTGGTGTTGGCCGGCCCCACCGTCGTGTGGAGCCGCACGGTCGCGTCGACGATCCGCTGCCGGGTCTGTTCGACCTGCTCGGCGCGCTTGCGCATCTGGTACGGCCGAGATTTCGAAGAACTTTTCTGTTCATCCAATATTGACAACTCCCTCGGTCACCTGTTTCAGTGTACATGTACGTTCACTGTTAATGGAGGGAGCGGGATGAGTATCGCCACACGCGCACCGAGTGCGCCGGGGCTCACAGTCGTGCAGCCCGGGGAGGGACGCCGGGGGACCCTGTTGCCCGGCGTGGACGTGTTGTTCAAGATTCACGGGGGCCACACCGGCGGCGCGCTGTCGATCGTGGAGCACCCCTTCGAGGTCGGCGCGCTCGTGCCACCGCACGTCCACCACTTCGAGGACGAGTTCTCGATCGTGCTCGAAGGTGAGATCGGCTTCCGGTCTGAGGATCAGGAGGTAGTCCTGGGGCCGGGCGGCTACATCGTCAAGCCGCATGGTGAGGTCCACGCGATGTGGAACGCGGGGGACACGCGGGCACGGATGATCGAGGTGATCTCACCGCCGGGGTTCGACGAGGACTTCTTCCAGGGGGTCGCAGATCTGAACGAGGCCGGCCCACCCGACCCGACACAGGTCGCGGAGCTCACTGCGCAGGCGGGGCTGGAGATGGCTGAGCCCGACTGGCTGGCCGACGTCATCGCCCGCTACGACCTCACCCCGCCGCAGACCGGATAGCACGCGGCCGTCGAGTCAGGCCCGATCGCCTCACTCTCGATCCGAGGTGCTGTCGTCAGCGCAACCCGAGCACGTCGTGCCGTGTGACTCCGCGGTAATCACCCGGTAGCGGGCGGGTGTCCGTGCTCGCCCTCGGCGCGTTACATCACGCCGCTCGAGACCGTGAAGAGGTGCGCCGGGGCCGGAGCCCGCAGCCGCGCATAACGAGCGATCAGGTCCGAGAACGGTGTCGTTTCGCCGGCCGAGGGGCGGTCAGGTCGAGGACCCTGGACTCTGGCGCAGCGGTGGCGGCACAGGGATGCTAGGGGTCGCCCACGCAGAGAAGCGATCTCATGTCAGACGCGGACCCGCCCCGAGCAGTGTCGGCAATCACGACCGGGCATGGCGAGGTCCACCACGAGCATGCGCACGGCACCCGCAACCCCGAACTGGTGTGGGTCTTCATCGGGCGCCGGTGGCTGCGTCTGCCGAGCAACGTCTACGTCCTCGGTCACACTGACGGACTGGTCCTGTTCGACACTGGCCAGGACCGGGACGTGGTCACCCAGCTCGAGCCCTGCGCCCTGGCGGAGTCGACCGACCTCACCGAGACCCGTTGGCCCGACGGCCGACGGTCGCAAGCCACGGGGGAGCGAGAGGAGCACTGGTGACCTACCACGCGATCATCGAGGTGACCGTCATCGCGATCGAGGTGGTCGCGGTCACGATCCTGGCGGTCGGTGTTGCCTGGGTGCTGGGTCGCGCGGGCGTGCATCGCCTGCAGCGCCGCCCCTGGGAGACCGTGTTCGTCGCGACCCGACTCGGGTTGGGGCGGGTACTCCTGCTCGGGCTGGAGGTGCTCATCGCCGCCGACATCATCCTGACCGTCGTGCTCGAGCTCACCCTGGCCAACATTGGCGCCCTGGGCCTGCTGGTCCTGGTCCGTACCTTCCTCGCCTGGGCGATCGAGGTCGAGACAGAAGGGCACTGGCCGTGGCACGCCGCCCGTCAGCGAGCAGAGGAGCGCCGGCTGCTCGACGGCAAGCAGGAGGCGGCGGCAGGGCACCGCGAGCAGGGGTGACACTCCCCGTCTGCTCCGTGAGGCAGCGTCGATGCGTCCTCGAACTGCCAGCGCCACACCATGGACGTCGGTGATGGCAACGGTCAGCCTCGACTCGCCGGGAGCGAAGGAGCAGCGCGGTGAGCGGTTCCCCCTGGGCTTGTTGGGGGCTTCTGATCTTGGCTTCCAGGGAGGAGGCATGTCCACGATGTGCGAGGGGACGGACCGCGCAAGCCCCGCAACGCCGACCCCGCCCCACCACCACGGTCCTTGCGGCGAAGGACAGCATTCGGATGAGGCCGCCGCAGCGCGCACGGTGCCGTGATGATGGGTCTTCCCCTC